>NZ_JBSFZS010000068.1:0-44642 GCF_053600395.1 Streptomyces sp. NPDC005070
CGCGAGACCTTCCGACGATCTGGCCGCCGCCTTCGCCCGTCTGGGGGGTGAGGACGACAGACAGATCTGGATCGAGCTGTGGGACGACTTGTGCCATCTGGGCAGCGTCTACAGCGACAGCTTCCCCGCCCTCCCCCACCTGGCGGCCATCGCTGACGGCCGCGCCCCGGGCGAACCGCACGAAGCCGTCGAACTGGCGGGCCTCATCGCGTCGGCGGCGGACGACGAGCACAGCGCGCGCTACGCCGGAGAGCTCGCCGTCCTCCTCCCCGTGGCCCGCCGACTGCTCGACGCGGCACGTGAGGACGCCGTGGTGTTCGTGGACCTTCTCCAGTGCGTCCTGGCCTTCGAGGGAGAACGCGTCTGGAGCGCGGGGCTGCTGGAGGGCCTGTACCAGCAGGAGTACGAGATCGAGTGCCCGAAGTGCGCTTCGGAGCTGTTCATCGCCTTCGGCGACCGGGGCACCTTCGCCTCGGCCGGCGACTACGTGACGGCCGACCCGGCCAAAGCACCCTTGCTGCCGGCCGACCCGCCCGACCTCGCTCCCCTGCCCGCGCGTCTGCACCGCACCGCGACGCAGGCGGGACACGAGGACATCGCACGCGGACTCACGCATCTCTTCGGCCGGGCCACCTGCCCGGACTGCGATGACGTCTTCCCGGTCTCGGAGCAGGTCGAGGCGGCCCGGATATGAACGAGCGGGGTATGAACGAACGGGACTCGAGCGAGCGGGACTCAAGCGATTCGCCCACGCCGGTCGAAGCCGTGGACTGGGCGGCCCTCCAGCACGCCTACGGGACCGCCGACGACGTACCCGCCATGCTGCGGAACCTCCGGCAGCCGGAGAAGGCCGCCGACGCGGCCGACGATCTGCTCACGCACGTCCACCATCAGGGCGGTGGAGTCTATTCATCGGCACCCGCCGCGCTGCCCCACGTCATCGCGGCCGTCACCGACCCGGCCGTCGCCACGGACGTGCGGGCTGAACTCCTCCACCTCGTACGGTCCCTGGCCCACTCGGGAAACACCGCACAGCCCCGATTCGTCACCTCCGGCTGGGCCGGCGCCTGGGACCTGGCGGTCCCCGACCTGCTGCCACTGCTCGACGACCCGGAAGCGGAGCACCGTACGGCGGTCGCGCACTGTCTGGCCGAGGCCCGCGGCCGGGCCGACGAGGTGATCGCCGCGCTGCGGGCACGCTGGGACGTCGAGGCCGCACCACGGACCCGGCTCCAGCTCATCGACTCGGTCGGCTCACTGACCGCCCACGCGGGTGAACAGCGCGGCGCCTCCCTCGACTGGCTGCGCGCCGAGATGAACGGCACCGTCCCCTCCGTACGGCTGACGGCCGTGCAGGCCCTGCGCCGCGCGCTCCCGGGACACGACGTCAGCGACTGCGGACGTGCCGTGTCCGACGTGCTGTCCGGCAGCGAACCGGACACGTGGCGGCCGGAAGGCACCACCACGGGGACGGTCGTCTGGGCGGTCGGCCTCCTCGGAGACGACCCCACCGCCGTGGCCGACTCGACCCGCCAACTGCTCGGACACCGGGACCCCACGGTACGCGCGGGAGCGCTGCGGGTCGCCGCCCAGGCGCTCAGCCGCCGACGGTCCGCCGTCGCCGACCTGTTGCCCGACGTGGCCCGTTCGCTCGACGATCCCGAAGCCGACAACCGGCTCTTCGCCACCCGGATCCTCGGCATGTGCGGGCGCGCGGCCCACCCCTGGGCGGACGCCCTGGCAGCTATGAGCACTGAGGCGGGCGAAGCGCATCCGCAGACCCGGGCCCACGCTCTCTGGGCGCTGTCGCGACTGGGTGACGCGCGGTGCGTCCCGCCCCTGGCGCGGCGCCTGGCCGACGCGGACCCCGGCTTCGCCCACCACTCGTCCCACGCGGACGGCTGGTGGACGTACGAGCTGAGCCTGAACGATGTCGCAGCGGATCTCGGCGCCCACGCCGACGTGCTCCTGCCCCCGCTGCGGGCCCGTCTCGCCACGGCCACCGGCCTCGACGAACGGCGCGCGCTCTGCCAGGTGCTGACGGCGTGGGGCGACGCCTCAGCCCCCGCGATCCCGGAGCTGCTCGCTCTCCTGGACACCGATGCCGCGGTCTGGGCGCTGGACGCCCTCGCCGCGATCGGGCCGGCCGCGGCGGAGGCCGTCCCCCGTGAACGGCTGCGCGCCTTGCTCGAAGCCCCGCCCGCGAACCAGCGGTTCGCACCCCGCTGCCTCACGCTCGCCTACGGACGGCTGACCGGCGACCGCGAGCCCGCGCTGACGCTGCTCCTTCCCGAGCTAAACGCACCCTACGGCCAGGAGAGCGCAGCCGTGCTCCTGGCGGAACTGGGCCCGGCGGCGGCCCTGTACGCCGGACGACTGCGCGAACTGCTGCCCCGTCATACGCACGGCTGGCTGCCGCTGCGCGTCGGCGAGGCACTGTGGCGGATCACCGGACGCACCGACGAGGTGGTCCCGGCCCTCGTCCGGGCGATCGCCCCCTTCGCCGAACAGGGCGGCGCTTATCCGGCGGTCATCGAATCGGTGAAGCTCCTGGCGGAGATCGGGGCGGACGCCGCTCCCGCGCGGCCGGTCCTGAAGGTGTTCCTCGACGCCGACGAACGGCCCGTCAGGCACGGCACCTGGCGTTCCGTCCCGGAGGACGACGCTCTGTGCGCCGCCGCACGCGCCGCACTGCTCGCCACGTCCGCAGCGGGTGGCGCCGACTGACAGCATCCGGGCGGCGGGCCCCGATGTCCGGGGCCCGCAGCAGGGATCGGCCCCGGACAGCAAGAAACCCTGTCCCGCACATCGCGGGACAGGGTTTCGCCAGAGCGCCGGGCAGGCCTTGCACCTGCATTTCCCCGCAGGAAGCGGGGCGTCTTTCCTTGGACCACCAACGCATCACCGGCCAGAGTGACTTCCTCCGACCGCTCTGAACAAACAATAGCGCACAGATGTACGGGCGAGGCCCTCCGCATCATCCGGTGACTCCATGCCCGGGCTCGTGCAGGAGCCGGAGCGGTTCGAGGGGGCGGTTGTCCACCTCTCTCGCCAGTACGACAAATCCATCATCAAGAGGCCGCAGGCGCACCCGGGTCATACACCACATCGCCCCGCACCCGGCATATGCCTTTTTAACCATGCCTCCAGGCCCAATTGGGCGGCACCGCCAACACGATCCGCCCCCGCGAAACACCCTGTTCACAAAGCCGGAGGGACCGCGCCGGGCTTGGCCGCGCCCGCGGCGGCGCGGCGCACCGGACCGGGCCGGTGATCCGGTGTACGCCTGGGCGCTGTCGACGATCGGCGGTCTCATCATCACGCCGGGGGTGAATATCTTCGGAAAAGACTTCTTTCGCGCCGTTGTGGTCGAACTATCGCGTTCCCAATACTTCGAGTGGCCGCAGCCCTCCCAAGGGATCCGGCCGGCACCCAAGCCGCGCAGCCCGCCCCCGCTCCCCGGGCCGACGCATCTCCCCGCTCCCCACTCCCCGCTCCCCTCTCTGCGCTCCTTCCTCTGCGCTCCTCCCTCTCCGCTCTCCAGGTCGGTCAGATCTCAGCTCCCCCTGGGCTGACCCGCCTGCACACGTCCCTGCCCTGAGGAGAAGTCCGATGGACAACCGGTACGAGGCCTACGCCTACGCAGACCCGATCTTCTACGACTCGCCCCGACGCTGGGGCGCTCAGGAGGAGTTCGCGGCCGTCACCCGGCCGCTGCCCGCCGGCTGGGAGCTCGGCGACCTGGAGATCTGGGCGGTGGTACGCCCGCAGGACGTCCAACTGCCCTCGCAGGGCTGGAAGATCCACGTGTCCTCGTGCGCCGAGGACGCCGAGGCGGTACTGGAACTGGTCTACGACTACTGTCTGCGCGAGCACATCACGTTCAAGTTCCTGCGCGGGCTGCCCATCCTGCAGATGCAGAATTCCAAGTACTCACCACGCGGTTCGAGCGGAAAGTTCTGCACGCTCTACCCGCTGGGCGACGCCGAACTACGCCGGTGTCTGGAGGGCCTCGGACCACTGCTCGCCGGCCGCCGGGGCCCGTACATCCTCAGCGATCTGCGCTGGGGCGCGGGACCGCTGTATCTGCGCTACGGGGGATTCGCCGAGCGCCACTGCCACAACGACGCCGGTCAGCGGGTCCTGGCACTCGAAGACCCCGACGGCCGACTGGTCCCCGATGTCCGCGGCGCCGGCTTCTCGGTGCCCGACTGGGCACCCGTGCCCCACTTCCTGGACGAGGCCATCGCCGAACGCAACGCCCCACAGGCGCCCACCCTGCCCTACACCGTCGAACGGGTCCTGCACTTCTCCAACGCCGGTGGTGTCTACCTCGGCCGCAAAGACGCGGACAGCCCTCAAGTGGTACTGAAGGAGGCCCGGCCGCACGCGGGGCTTGACCAGCGCGGAGTCGACGCCGTCACCCGGTTACAGCAGGAACACGACATGATGGCCCGTCTGGCAGGACTGCCCGGAGTCCCCGCCATGCACGAACTGCTGACCGTGTGGGAACACCGTTTCCTGGTGCAGGAGTTCGTCGAGGGGCAGTCGCTGAGCGAGTGGCTGACCGCGAAGTACCCGCTCATCCATCCGGACGCCGACGACACGACGGTCGCCGAGTACACCCGCGAGGCGATCGCGATCGTGGACCGGATCGAGCACATCCTGAAGGGCATGCACGACCGCGGGGTCGTCTTCGGAGACCTCCACCCCCGCAACCTGATCATCCGGCCGGGCGGTGACATCTGCTTCATCGACTTCGAACTCGCCAGCCCCGTAGACGCGTTCGTGCGTCCGGCCCTCGGAGCCGCGGGCTTTACCGCCCCCAAGGGATACACCGGCCCGGAGATCGACCTGTACGGACTGGCAGCGATCCGCCTGTGGTTGTTCCTGCCGCTCGCCCAACTCCCCACCCTGGACGCGGGAAAGAGCACCGAACTCGCCGACGTCATCGAGCGCCGGTTCCCCGTGCCGCCCGGATACACCGCCGAGATCCGCCGCATGCTGGCCCCCTCCCCCGCGGACGGCCGCACTCCCAGGCCCGAACTGGGCCTGCGCAGGGCCGAGACCCGAGCCCTGCTCAGCGGGCCTCGGGCCGACTGGCCGGCCATCCGCGACTCCCTCGCGGCCGGCATCCGGGCCATGGCCACCCCCCACCGCGGCGACCGGCTCTTCCCGGGCGACATCGCCCAGTTCACCCAGGGCAGCCTGGGTCTGGCCCATGGAGCGGCCGGCGTCCTGTACGCCCTCCACGCCACGGGCGCCGGCACGGAGCCCGAACACCTCCAGTGGCTCATCGAGGCCGCCCGCACCCGTCCGGCACAGCCGGGCCTCTACACCGGCGGACACGGCGTGGCCCACACCCTCGACCTCCTCGGCGAACGGGACGCCGCACTCGACCTGCTGGAGCGGCTCACCCACACCACTCCGGACAGCCCGCCGGGCCCGGACCTGTCATCGGGCCGCGCCGGCATCGCCCTGACCCTCTCGCACTTCGCGACGGCCACCGGCAACCACCGACTGCTGGACAGCGCCATCACGCACGCGCGGACCGCGGCCGACGAACTGGAGAAGGAGGGTCCGTCGAGCGGGCGCCGCAAAGCCGGCCTGATGAACGGGGCGTCCGGCGCGGCCCTCGCCCTGGTGCGCCTCTACGAGCACACCGGCGATCACGCTCTCCTCGAACGGGCCCAGACTCTGCTCGAACTGGACCTGGAGCGATGTGTGACTGCGGCGGACGGCACCGTCCAAGTCCTCGACGAATACCGGGTACTCCCCTACATCGAGACCGGCAGCACCGGCATCGGACTGGCTCTGGACGCCCTGCTCCGCCATCACCCCGACAGTGTGACAGCCCGCTACCGGACGCCGATCAGCCGGGCCGCCGAACCCGAATTCATCATCCAGCCCGGTCTGTTCAACGGCCGCGCGGGGCTCCTCGGCTACCTCGCCCTCACCCGGCCCCAGCCGGGCGCTCCGGGCCCCTGGCACTCCCCGCGCCCACGCACCCCGGACGACGCGGAAGCGGCCGCCCACCGCCAGACCTCGCTGGACCGCCACCGCAGGCTCCTGGCCCTCCACCAGATCTCGTACCAGGGCCACCTCGCCTTCCCCGGCGACCAGCTCCTGCGGCTCTCCGCGGACCTGGCGACCGGCTCCGCCGGAGTGCTCCTGGCCCTGGGCACCGCCCTGGCCGGCACGCCCTTCCTCCCCTGGACCGGCGGAACCGGCCCGGCGCAAGCGAGCCCGGGTCTCCCTCAGGCCACGGCCGGCCGCCACCAGGCCTCCGCCGGACACGCGGCCGGCCGGTCCTGACCACGTCACCTCAAGTCGCAACCGGATCAACCGAGTTGCGCCCCAGACTCCCGGCCGCCCCGGCCGGGTGATCCACCCGTCAGTGAATGAAGGAGAACAGCCATGATGATCCTCGACCTGCAGACGATGGACCTGCCCGAGACCGAGGCCACCCCGATCGACGACACCCTCGCGAGCACCAGCTCCCTGAGCGTGCTCAACTGCGGCACCAGCACGGTGAGCACGATCCTCTGCGTGTAACGGGCACCGCCCCGTAGGGGGCGCACGCAGCACAGCCGGCCGGGCCGCCACCAGCGGCCCGGCCGGTCGCCCGCTCGCCCCAGCAGCCCCTCCCTCCGCCAGGTGCGTTCCCCCGCGCGACGCCCCCTCGCCCACCAGAGAGGTTCCCCGTGGCCGACGAGCCCGCTCCCCGCGCTCACCACACGAAGGGCCCACTGCGGCTGCGCCGTGAACTGACCGCCGAACCCGGCCCGCTCACCGCCGCACTGGTCCTCGCACTCGCCGCCACCGCCGCCACCCTCGCCCTCCCCCTCTTCCTCCAGGACGTCATCACCGACTTCTCCAGCCATCGTCCGCTCGCCGACCACATCACCCTGATGTGCGCCGCCGCCGTGGCCGGCGCCCTCACCCAGGCCTGCTCCGGATTCCTGCTCGCCCGCATCGGCGAACGCATGGCGTACCGGCTGCGCATCACGCTGATGGAACACGCGCTGCGGCTGCCCCTGCCCGTCGTCCGGACCCAGGGCACCGGCGAACTCGCCGCCCGGATCACCTCCGACGCCCTGCTGTTGCGCCAAATCGTGGACGTGGCCAGCCAGTTGCCCCTCGCCACCGTGACCATCGCCGCGACCCTCGGCGTGATGGTGTGGATCGACTGGGTCCTCACCGTGGTCACCCTCGTCGCCCTGTCCGCCCTGACACTCATGGTGACGCTGGTCCTGCGCCGCATGCGAGCCAATGTGAGCGGCCAGCAGGACGCCGTCGGGCACATCGCCCAACGCTTCACCGCAAACCTGGAGGCCCTCACCACGATCAAGGCCAACCGGGCCGAGCCGCTGGCCACCCGCGCCCTCGCCGAGGACGCGGAACGGCTGCGCTCCATCTCCCTGGAGGGCGCCCGGCTGGGCACGCTGATCCCCGCCGTGCTCACCCTGGGCAACCAGCTCGCCATGATCGCCGTGATCCTCACCGGAGGCGCCCGGCTCGCCGCGGGCGACATCACCGCGGCCGCGTTCGCCGCGTTCCTCCTCTACCTGCTGCAGGCGATCCCGTCCGTCAACACGCTGGCGACGGGTCTCGGCCGGCTCCAGTCCGGCCTCGCCGCACGCGACCGCTGCAACGACCTGCTGCTCCTGCCGCCGGAGGACGACACGGCCGAGGACGACCAGGCCGCTCCCACCCCGCTCCCCGACGCACCCGCCGTCGCCTTCGACTCCGTCTTCTACACCCACGCCGGAGCCGGCCGGCCCACCTTGCACGGCATCTCCTTCAGCACCGCCCGCACCGGGCTCACCGCCGTGGTCGGCGCGTCCGGGGCCGGGAAGACCACCACGCTGTCCCTCATCGACCGGTTCATCCGGCCCTCCTCGGGCACCATCACGGTCCTCGGTCACGACATGCGGCACTGGCCCCTGGACGCCCTCCGCACCCGCATCACGTACGTCGACCAGGCCTTCACCCTGCTGGAGGCCACCGCCCGCGAGAACCTCCAGCTCGGCCGCACCACGCCCGCCACCGACGCCGAGCTCGCCACCGCCCTCGACGCCGTCGGACTCGCCGACGACATCACCCGCCTCCCCCAGGGAATCGACACCCTGCTGGGCCGCGAGACCGACCTGTCCGGCGGTCAGAGGCAACGCATGGCGCTCGCCCGTGCCCTGTTGTCCGACGCCGACATCGTGCTGCTCGACGAACCCACCAGCCAGCTCGACGGCCTCAACGAACAACGCTTCCGGACCATCATCGAAAAGCTGGCGACGACCCGCGCGGTCATCGTCGTCGCCCACCGGCTCACCACCGTGCAGCACGCCGAGCACGTGATCATGCTCGACCAGGGAACCGTCACCGACACCGGAGACCACCCCGCACTCCTGGCTCGCTGCACCCCGTACCAACAGCTCATCGCCAGCCAGGCGATCGCCCAGCCCTGACACGGTCGAGCCGGACCGCCCTACGCAGGACCGCTTCGCGCAGAATCGCATCGAGCAGGATCGGAGAAGCCATCGCCGACCCGCCGCGGCTAGCGTGATCCGCATGACTTCCATCGCATCCATCACCCTCGAAGTGGACGACCCGACCGCCGCCGAGCGGTTCTACGCCACGGCCTTCGGACTCGGCGCCGGGCTGCGCCTGCGCACCTCCGAGACACCCACGGCCGGCTTCCGCGGATTCACGCTGGCCCTCACCGTGTCCCAGCCGGCCGATGTCACGAGCCTCATCGACGGCGCCCTCGCGGCCGGCGCCACATCACTCAAGCCCGTGTCGAAGTCCCTGTGGGGCTACGGGGGCGTCGTCCAGGCCCCGGACGGAACGATCTGGAAGGTCGCGACCTCGGCGAAGAAGGACACGGGTCCGGTCACGGGCACCATCGACGAACGTCTGCTCCTGCTGGGCGTCGCGGACGTGAAGGCGAGCAAGCGGTTCTACGTCGAGCAGGGGCTGACCGTCGCGAAGAGCTTCGGCGGCAAGTACGCCGAGTTCACCGCGGACGGGCCGGACCAGTTCAAGCTCGCGCTGTACAAGCGCGCCGGTCTGGCCAAGGACCTCGGCGTCGCCGACGACGGCAGCGGCTCGCACAGGCTCGCGCTCACCGGCGTCGCGACGGCGTTCACCGACCCGGACGGCTTCGCCTGGGAAGTCCCCTCGCCGGCACCCACGCACTCCTGACCACGGTGCCGGGCACAGCGGCTCCCGTCCACCGGTCCCGCCGGTACGCCACAGGGTCGTAGTCTGTCGGCGTGGCCCGCCATACACCGCCGCGCCCCGTGGACGTGGAGAAGCTGTTTCCCGAGCTGGCGCCCCTCCGCAGAGAGACCGTGAGGCTCCACCCGCGTGTGGGTGAACCGACCTGCCGGGACAGCTCGGTGGGTGGCCCGCTGCTCTGGCCGGCCGAGGAAGCGTGGCCCCTGTGTCCCGAGCACGAGGGTTTTCCGATGGTGCCGGTCGTCCAGATCTACCGCGACGCTGTTCCCGACGTCGTTCCCTTCCCCGACGGGTGCGATCTGCTCCAGGCCCTGTGGTGCCCGCGGAAGCACAGCGGAGGCCGCTGGGTCGTTCCCGATGTGCGCCGACGCGAGGCGGGCGCGGTCGGCGAGGTGCTGTCGGCGCCGCCGAGACCGGCCGAGATCTGGGAGAACTACGTCCCGCGTCCGTGCGTCGTCCATCCGGAGGCGGTGACGGAGTATCCCCACTGGGACCTGGAAGACGGCCTCTGGGACGGACTGGAGTTCAGGTTCCTGGACTTGGACCAGGAGACGGGCTGGGACCACCAGAGCCACCTCTCCACGGCCCCGGGCACGAAGCTGGTCGGGTATCCCGGCTGGAGTCAGGAACCGAGTTGGCCGGACTGCGCGGAGTGCGGGAAGCGCATGGAACACCTCCTGACGGTGGCAAGCACCGAGGGCGACGCGCTGTCCCGGCGCGCTTGGACCCCGGTCGAAGACGAAGGTGTGCCCTACGAGGGGCCGGGCCTGGTGCTCGGCGACCTCGGCGGTGTGTATCTCTTCGAGTGCCACACCTGTCCCGGCCGCCCCTTCACTCATCGCTTCGACTGCCCGTAACGGCTGAGGACTTGGCCGCCGGAGCGCCGGGAAATCTCTCCCCGTCTCCGGCCGGCACGCGGTCGCGGAACCTCTGGCCTGGCGGGTTGGAGCGGTCGTCGCGGCCCGGGGAGTCGTCCTGCCCCCGGCACCGGTCAGGCGACGCGTTCCAGGCCCGCCCTCACGGACTGCCGGGTGCCGTCCCGTTTGGTCGACTCGTAGGCGAAGTCCACCGTGTCGCCGGGCCGCAGCGTCAGGGTGATGCGGCCGTTCGTGACGCAGTTGCCGGACTGGATGCTCTCCCCGAGGATCACCTGGTCCGTGCCGCCGACCGCGGTCAGGGTCACGGTGCCGTAGCAGTCGGAGGACTCCATCGCGTAGTGGACGCTGCCGACTTGCTCTCGCAGTGTGCCCTGGTCTAGCTCCACGGTGACGCGGTAGTGGTCGGTATTAGTGGCGTCGACCTCCTCGGCGTAGCCCTGCCAGCGTCCGAGGAACTCCTCCGGCAGGCCGACGGGCGTCGGAGCGGTGGGGGTCGGGGCGCCCGGGGCTCCGTCGGCTCCGCTGGCCGCTTCGGACGCCACGGGTGTGCTCGGCGGGACCGAACTGCGGGGAGCGACGGAGGTTTCGGGCGCGCCGGGGGCGTCGGAGGCGGGCGACGCGCCGCCGAGCGCCGGACCGGAGGCGCGTTGCTCCACATCGCCGCTGAGCTGCACGAACAGACCGATCAGGGCTGCGACGATCGTGGCCGCGGCACCGATCAGAGCCACGACGAGTGCGCTCCGGTGGGAGTCACCTGAGGACTGACGGACCGGGCGCTGCGGCCTCGCGTAGGGATCCGGCGGGGACTGCGGTCTGGTCATGGCTCGGCCTCTGATGCGTGGTTCAGGGAAGATCAGGCCATATTGCCGCCTAGGCACCGCACTTGTCGGACTTTCAGGCAAATCTGCCGAATAGATCATGCCGAATCGATTCAGCTCGCGCACTGTTCCGATGTGTGGCACTCACCGGTTCACCAACACCAGCCTCACCCCTGGACCGTCGGGACCGTGGTGGCGGTCTTGGTCTCGGTCACGGCGGTGTCCCGCCGGGATGCGCGAGGCGGGCGGTCGGCGTCAGGGGCCGCCCATGGAGCGCTCCCCGAAGCGCCTGCCCGGCCACCGCCGGGCTTCGAACCCTCGACCGACCACGGGCTCGACGCCGGTGCAGCACTCCGGGGGTTACGCCTTGGCGGGGCCGCTTCCCGGCTCCTTCACGATGCGGTCGCCGACCGCGATCGACTTCCACAGCCCACGGTCGACGCGCACCTTCAGGAACTGGCCGTCCGCACGCCTCACCTTGACGAAGTGGTACATGTTCGCGCCGTCGAGCATGCCCCGCGACTTGTCCTCGACGATGCCTTCCCAGGCGTCGTCCGGTCCTGGTTTGTGAGATTTGAACATGCCGCAAGCCTAGGGAGATCGACAGGCGGGGTGCAGGGTCAAGCGGCGCACATACCGCAGTACGGGTGTCACACAAGGAGCCATACAAATGTCCTGAGCAGAGCAACGACGACAGTCACGGCAAGCGGGGCTGACAGCGGGCTGCAAGGATGCGGCCATGGAGCAGCTATTGAGTCGGCAGGAAGCATCGACGGCGGTCCAGGACTACGGATGGCGCTTCCTGCTGGGCACTTTGCGAACGTCGGTACGGGTCGGATCGTTGGCTGAGGCGACGGGCTTGGCGGCGGACACTGTCGCGGCGTGCGGCGACGACGCCGACCGCCACCTTCGGGTCGATGTCCGCCCCGATCGGGTCGTCTTCACTCTGCAGTCGTTGGACCGCGCGGCGGTTACCGCTCGGGATGTCGAACTCGCGCGTCTGATCTCCGCGAGCGCTGACAGGTCCGGGCTCGTGGCAGAACCCGACATCGGAACGGGGGCACCACGGTCCGTCCAGGTTCTGGAGATCGCCATTGACGCACTGGACATCGCCGGGATCCGTCCGTTCTGGAAGGCGGTGCTGGGCTATACGGATGAGCCGGGTGCCGAAGGACCGGAGGCTCCGCTCGTCGACCCGGTCGGGCAGGGCCCGGCCATCTGGTTCCAGCAGATGGACCATGCGCGCCCCCAGCGCAATCGCATCCACTTCGACATCTGTGTTCCGCATGACGAGGCACTCCGGCGGATCGAGACCGCGCTGGCGGCCGGCGGCCGGCTGGTGTCCGCGAGCCGCGCCCCCGCTTTCTGGGTGCTTGCCGACCTGGAGGGAAACGAAGCCTGCGTGACCACATGGCAGGGTCGAGACGGCTGAAGCTCAAAACCGCCAAGCGCCCAGGGGCCGGGGCGTGAGAAGGTGCGGTTCGATCCGGGACGGACAGGGGGAAGTGTGGGGCTGGTCTACAGCTACGACATCTATCTGCGACCTCGGAATGTCGCCAGGGCGTTGGCCAATCTAGCCGAGCTGGCGCCGTCGGCCTGTGCCGTACCCGTACCACCACTCGAGATCACCCTGCCCGGAGGTGACCGGCTCGCACTCCCGTTCACGTCCCGTTTCGCGAGCGAGCCGGTCGACTGCTCCCAGAGCAGCACGCTCGAGCTCGACACGTCCCTCATGTTCGACGTCGATGACGCAATTCGTGAGTACGCGCGGACGAACGGCCCTGAACCCGAAGCGGACGGGCGCATCCAAATCGGGTACATCTACGCGACGATCCGGTTCGCGTCCCCACGGCACCCTGGCTACACGTCGGTGGAGTGCTGGGCAGCGACGTCGGGGATGAGCCGCTTGTTTGCGCGATCGGCCAGCATCAGGAAGGTGTTCACCGACCTCACCGCCGACAGCGGAGGAGTGTGCTGCCTCTTCGACACAGGCGACGGCGCCCCCGAGCAAGTGTGCTGGCTCAACGGTCAATCCACCCAAGAGATGGTCCCAGGTCCCCGCTTTCCAGATCGGCGGGCGCTTGTGGCGACGTGGTCCGATTCCGAGAGGTGAGCATCAGTGCTCTCCATCTGAGACCACAACATCGAGTTACGCGCTCTGGGGGGGCTGACGTGAGTGTGCGGGGGCGGCGTTACAGATATGTCGGACCGGTCGAGCTGAAGGCCGCGGTCCGGCCTGGGTGCAGCGGAGTCCGGATCAGCTCGGCGGCTGACTTCGACAGGTGGATCGCCGAGCGATCGACGACGGAGCTGACTGAACCGTTCACCTTCGTGGTCGGCACGGACGGTGCGCTTCGACTGGCGCCGCGGCGCAGCGAGCACGTGGCCTGTGCCGGCGGAGACATGGTCCTGAGCGCCGGCGAGATCGGCTTCGCGCGCGAGGCGGACCGGTGGGCCGTGAGCGAGGTCAGCAATCAGTCCACCGGGTACTGCCCGGACATCAACACCTGGCCGGCAGTCGCCCGCGCTCTCGACGACGTAGAACTCGGGCGGCCCTCCGGCTTCACCCACGAGGTGGTGTTCCGGCGATGTCCCGACTGCCAGGAAGTCAACATCGTGCGCGAGGAGGACTTCGTCTGCGTCTTCTGCGGCAGCGATCTGCCCGCGGCCTGGAACGTGGATCCCACGGCGTGACGTCGCGGAAGTCGGCGAGGGGCGTCGACACCTTGCCTCACCAGCACTTCATGCCGATCCGGGTCCCGGGACCCGTTCCATCATGGCGAAGCCGTAGTGCGAAGATGCGGCGCCGACGTCGGACCTGCCGCCCCGGTTGCAACCACCACCCCTGCCCTTTCCTCTTCTTCGGCATCGGCGCGCTTCGGTCAGAAGGCCGTTCGGGTGGAGCTGCAAGCGGCCGTCTCGGCAGCCGGGTTGGCGGGCGGCAAGGTCGAGGCGGGGTTCGGCGCGCACCAAGTGGCACACACCCGCGCCGGCACCGAAAAGGCACGCAAGGCCGTTCTGGCCACCCGACTGACCCCCTGTGTGGTCACCTGGTCGCTCACCGAGAATCACGTCCTCTCCCCGACCGCCGCCGATCGGGCCGGCACACGGCGGCAAATGAAGGTTCTGCTGTCCGGCCTCTCGGCACGGGGCTGGAAAGCGAGCACGCCGTCACAGGAGGCACCGGTCGGGGGCAACGGCACCTACTTCATGGCTTCGTACAAGAAGGAGGGCTGGCTCCTCTACGCCCGGCATCTCGCGGCACCCGCGTTCGACCACATGACGGTCATGGCCACGGAGGTGGCCTGCTTCGACCGACTCACCGATGAGGAGCGAGCCCTCATCGAGAACTGAAAGATGTCGCACAAAGCTGAGTGCGCATAAAGCTGAGTGCGTGCAGATCAGAGTGCGCGCAGGTCAGAACGAGCGGGTGGCAGAAGCTCCCGCTCATGATGCGAGGGCGACGCTCCTCAGGGGCGTCGTGGAGGACGCGTTCTTGTCGAGCGGCCCGCGGATCAGCTGGCCTCGTCCGCACGGTCGGCCGCCAGGCGGGCCTCGAAACCGTCGAGCAGTGACCGGAGCCCGAACTCGAAGGAATGGTCGGGGGCTCCGGCGTACTCCGCGGCGGCCGTGGTGTCGAGGCGTTTCCGCAGGTGCGGGAATTGCCTGGCGGTATCGGTGGCGCGCCGCATGGTGTCGGCCATCAACTCCTCGGCGTCCCCGCCGCTCTTGTTCAGCCGGCGGTTCAACGACACCTGCGCGGCGGGCCCGAGGGTGCTGCCGAGCACGAACGCGAGGGCCGCGGCGGCCGCCCGGTCCGCGTCCGGTGCGGCGAAGCCGGCCTTCTCGTAGACGGCCAGGCTGAAGTCGTTGTGCCGGGCCTGGGCCGATCCGTAGAGGAGATGGCTACCGAACGCCTGGACGAGCCAGGGGTGCCGGCCGAGCATCGCGTACACGCCGGTGGCATGGGCGGCGGCGGCCGTACGCCAGTCCGTGGTGTCCAGGTCGGGCACCTCGACCTCGCCCCAGACCGCGTCGCCGGCGAGCCGGACCAGGTCGTCCTTGTTCTTGATGTGCCAGTAGACGGCCGTGGCGGCCGAGCCGAGCCGTTGCGCGAGGCTGCGCATATTGAGGCCGTCCAGCCCCTCGTCGTCGAGCAGCTCGATGGCGGCACGAACGATCCGGTCTGCGGTCAGCGTGTCTCGCGGCATGGCGGCAACCCTACTTGAACTTAGTTCATGGAACGCCTTGCACTTTGTTCAAGTCCTCCCTACGCTCCTTCTTGTACTTAGTTCAAGGAATCCGAGGGGGAGAGATGTCGCAGGAAAAGCTGTCGGAGTTCGTCTCATCGCAGGCCACGGAACTCGGTGTCCCCGGTGTCGCCGTCGGGGTCCTCCTGGAGGGCCGGGAGATGTACGCCTCGCACGGTGTGACCAGCCTCGCCAATCCGCTGCCGGTGGACGAGAACACGCTGTTCCCCGTGGCCTCGGTCTCCAAGACCTTCACCGCGACCGCGCTGATGCGCCTGGTCGCCGAGGGAAAGGTGGACCTGGACACGCCGGTACGGCACTACGTCCCGGAACTGCGGCTCGCCGACGAGCAGGCCGCGGCGCGGATCACCGTCCTCAACCTGCTGAACCACACCGCGGGCCTGGACTGGAATCTGATCGACGACGGCAGGGGTGACCGCTCACTGACCGGCCTGGTGGCGAAGCTTCCCGGCCTCCCGCTGATCGCGCCGCCCGGCACCCGTGCCTCGTACAGCCAGGCCGGTTACAACCTGGCGGGCCGGATCGTCGAGAAGGCCACGGGGCTGCCGTTCGAGCAGGCCATGGCCTCGCTCGTCCTGGAGCCGGTGGGCCTGACGGACACCGTGTACGGGCTGGCCGAGGCGATGGTCCGCAAGTTCGCCGTGGGCTACAACCGTGCCGAGGACGGCGAACTGCGCGCCGCCCGGCCCTGGAACGCGTTCAGGGAGGGCGCCCGCGGCGACAACCCGGGCGGCGGGCTCGCCTCCTCGGTGAGCGACCTGCTGCGCTGGGCCCGGTTCCAGCTCGGCGACGGAACCGGCGTGCTGCCCGCCGCCGAGCTGCACCGCATGCGCGAGCAGACGGTGGAACTTCGCGGCAGCACCCTCGGCGAGGGCTTCGGCATCTGCTGGTTCCTCCACGACTTCGGCGGCCTCCGCGGGATCGGCCACGGCGGTTCGGGCAACGGCCAGTTCGCCGAACTGCTCATCGTGCCCGAGCGCGATTTCGCGGTGGTCTCGCTGGCCAACCTCGGTCCGGACGGCTACCCCTTCAACCAGTCCGTCGTCCGGTGGGCGCTCGAGCACTACCTCGACGTCACCGAGAAGCCGGCGCGGCCGCTCCCGTATGACGAGGGAAGGGCTCGGCAGGTCGTCGGCCGCTACGAGATCGACGCCATGAACCTCGACATCGCCGTCGACGGCGCCCGGCTCACCCTGGGCGTCGGGATCAAACCGGAGATCCGCGAGGCATCGGATGAGGAGATGCCGCCGGACCACCCTGCCGCGACCATCGGCTTCCTTCCCGGTGACGGCGACGAGTACGTCATCACCGAGGGCGGCCTCGAGGGCCAGCGCGGCTACTTCTCCCGCGACGCCCACGGAGCGATCACCGGCATCGACATCGCGGGCCGACTGTTCAGCCGGGTAGCGGCGGTTTCCTAGGCCGCCAGGGGCAGTTCGCGGCGGAAGACGGCCATGGCGCGTCCCGGGCCGTCGTAGTCGTCGGTGATCGTCACGTCGAAGCCGACGCTGCGATGGAAGGCGATCGAGCCGGTGTTCTCCACCGAGGTGATCGCCTTCAACCGTCGCGCACCCTGGAGTTCGGCCGCTTCGGCGAACGCCGCGTACAGTCGACGCCCGAGACCGCTGCCACGGGTGTCGTCCCGGGTGGCGATGAGATGCACATAACCGGTGCCGTCCGGCGTGACGAACCCGAAGGCGTAGCCGCGGATCCCGTCCTCGGCACGTGCGACGAGGCAGGTGGCCCCGAACTCCCGCACCAACGCCAGAAGATGCAGCGAGCGAAGGTCCCGTTCGCCCCAGTAACGGGAGTGATCGGCCAGGACCTGGTGAAAGTCGGCCACGTCAGCGGGAGTTATGTCGATCTCCATGAACGACGATCCTGACACACCCCCGGCACCGGGTACCAAAAGGAGTCGACGCCGTTCGACGCGGCAGTCGATCATGGGTACATGCCACTGAGAGAGACCCTGACGCGCGTCGACGCGGACTTGGCCGCGGGCCGGATCCCCGTCGCGCGTCAGCGCCTGCGCGGGCTCGTATCGTCGTTTCCGAACGACCTGACGCTTCGGCGCCGCCTCGCCGAGACCTACAGGCTGTACGGAGAGCCCGCGGAGGCGGGCCGCTGGATGTATCTCGAGTCGGACCGGGACGCGGCCGAGACCTCGGCCTTCGAGGCCAGGTACGACACCCCTGAGCGGCGGATGCGCGCACTCGCCTGGAGCGGCTCGGAGTCACTGGCCGGAACAGCTTTCGCCAGAGGGCAGTTGGAAGCGGTACGGGTGGCCTGCTCGGACTCCATGGGGCATCCCGTCGCATGGGACACCGTGCCGGACGGCAAAGAGACCGACCGCGTAAACAGCCCCTTCACCGGCTTCCTGTCGGGAGCCGGCTGCCTGCTGGCGGTCGTCGCGTTCCTCGCGATCTGGGTGAACGGCCTGGTGTCGCTCTTCGACTGAGTTCACGGCCGAGGACCCGTACGACGTGTGCGGCGCGGGGGCCGGATCGGCGGCGGGCCGGACACCGCGTCGCCGATCCGCCGCCGGGCCGGGCTCAGTCGCTCACAGGAAGCGCCACAGGTGGTCGGCCGTGCCGTTGTCGTCGTACTGGACCACCTGGGCGCTGTTGGCGGTGGACATGTGGTCGACGCCCAGGACCTTTCCGCTGTTCTTGTTCCGGATGCGGTACCAGCCGTCGCCGTTGTCGACGAACGTCCACAGGTGGTCGTCCGTTCCGTTGTCCTCGAACTGCACGACGATCGCGCTGTTTTCCATCGACATGTGGTCGACGCCGAGCACCTTGCCGCTGTTGCCGTTGCGGATCAGATGCCGGCCGTCGCCCCGGTCGACGAGCTGCCAGGCGTGGTCGCCCGTCCCGGTGTTGTCGAACTGCACGACGCGTGCGCTGTTCTCGGTCGACATGCCGTCGACGGCCAGGACCTTGCCGCTGTTCTTGTTGGCGAGTCTGCGGAAGGGTGGTTCCGGGGTCCAGGGCCGGCCGTCCGGAGCCGCCGTGGGGAAGGACGTGACACGTAGCCGCGCGGCGCCCATGGGGATGAGGGTGACTGTCTCGACCGGCGCGTCGCTGCGGGCCGGGGAGTCCTGCAGGGGCGCCACGACATGTTCGTCGTCCGCGACCCACTCCGGGATCCTGCGGGCCTGCGCCGAGAGGGACACGGGCGTGGTGTTGGGCGTGAAGGGCTGGTCCGGGACAACGGTGCCGGTCTGCGCCGGAGTCAGCGAGGTCTCCGGCAGGAGGCCGTAGTTCCATCCCGTGGTCGCGTGGACCTCGTACGCGGGGAACGCGTCGTCTCCCGCGTAACGGTCGTAGCGTTCGCCGATCTTCAACGAATAGGCGAGGGGGCCTCGTTCGACGCTGACCGCGCCGTGCCCGCCCGGCCAGGAGCGCAGTCGGGCCTGCTGAGGCAGCCGCAGGCGCACGATGTCGCCGTCGCGCCAGGTGCGGTCGATCCGTGCCCAGGACGGGCCGTCCGAGGCGGTGACCGCCGTTCCGTTGACCTGCAGTTGGGGACCCGTGCACCAGCCGGGCACGCGCAGGCGCAGGGGGAAGCGCACCGGACGGGGTGTGGAGACGGTGAGGGTGATCGTGTCCTGGAAGGGGTATCCCGTTTCCTCGGTGACGGTGACCGTCGTTCCCCCGGCGACCACGGCCTTGACGCGGCTCGGGGCGTAGAGCGCGGCGGCCAGGCCGCCGTCGGCACCGGCGAGCCAGAGTTCCTCGGTGAAGTAGGGCCAGCCCATGCCGTAGTTGTGGGGGCAGCAGCGGTACTGGTCGACACCGGCCTGGAAGGCCTGCATGGCGAAGCCGTTCTGGAACTGCCCCTGCGTCTTGGGGCGGTTGTCGAGGTCGACGCTGTTGGCGCTGGTGATGTAGTGAAGGGACTTGCCGTCGGGATCGAGGGAGGCCGGGAGCATGTTGAAGGCCAGGTCCTCACAGCGGTCCGCCCAGACCGGGTCCCCGGTGATCCTGGTCAACAGCTCGTGGCTGGCCATGAATTCGACGATGCCGCAGGTCTCGAAGCCCTGCCGCGGGTCGGCGAATCCGGGTCGGTAGTTCTCGTCCCCGGCCAACCCCCCGCCGGGGAACCGCCCGTAGGAGCCCATCACGGTGTCGTAGGCCCGGTAGGTGGCGCTCACGAGGTCGGCGGAGCCGGTCAGTTGCCCGTACTGGGCGGGCTCCCGGAAGCCCTGGGCGATGTTCACGTTGTGCCGGCTCGGGGTGGCCCCGGTCCAGTCGGCGCCGTAACCGTGCATCTTGGCGGCGAGGTCGAGCAGGAAGGCCTCGCCTGTCCGGCGGTGGAGCCATACGGCGATGTCCAGGCCGTCGCCCCAACGGTAGGACACCCAGCTTGTGTTGAACGAGCCCGGCCCCTGGGCGTTCATGTAGCGGAGGAAGCGGACGAGGAACGGCACGATCCGCTGGTCGTGGGTGTACTCCTCGTGCGTCCGCAGCGCTTGCAGGAGCGGCAGGAAGGGCCAGAAGTCCGGTCCGCCGTTGAGCGCCGTGCGTAAGCCGCGAGGCCCGAAGAAGCCGTCGCTCTGCTGGGTCGCGAGGATCCCGTCCACCCACTCACGCGACCGCGCCAGCGCGTGCTGGTCGCCGGTGGCGATGGCCAGCGGGATGTAGCCGCGCAGCCAGTACGGCACCTCCTCCCAGGCGTCGTGCTCGGGATGCACCCAGCCGGTCGTGGAGAAGTCGAGGAAGTGCGAGAGATTCTCGTACGTGCCGCACAAACCGGCGAGCTGCAGCCGGAGTTGGCCGGCGAGCCACCCGCGGGCGACCACGCTTCCGGGCGGCAGCTTCTGGAACGCGTCGGCCGGCGCCGTCTCCGCTCGCGCCTGGGGCGCCGCGGCCGCGGACCCTGCGAACGGGCCGCCGAGGGCCGCGGCGCCCAGCGCTCCGGAGCCCAGGGCGAGGACTCTCCGTCTGCTCACTGACATGCAGGTGACCTGCCTTCCGAAAGGGGTCCGCTCGCAGTGCGACAACGTTGTCCCACTTCTACAACGTTGGAAATGGCGCCGCGGACATGACAGCACGGTGGGGTCCGGCTGTCCAGGAGTCGTCGCGAACGATCCCAAACTGCCCGGGCGAAGGGCCGGTGGACGACCGGACCGCCCGGCCGGGCACATCAGGTTCCGGCGATCCGGTGTGTTCGTCCCGGGCGTCCGGGGTCTGCTCCGGGGTGGCGTTCACGCCACCCGCGCCTGCGGCTTCCAGAGGGCGCAACGCCACCCGGGGTCAGGAGCGGCTCGCGATCATCGACATCAGCAGCCGGTGGGTCTCGGCGTCGGCGGCCGCCACGAGTCCCCGGCCCGACGGCCCGATCGGGGCACGGTCGATCCCGGTGACGACGCAGCCCGCCGCCTTGCACAGCGCGATGCCGGCGGCGAAGTGCACGCTCCCGGACAGGTCGCCGCCGTCCGTCACGTACGCGGCCCGCTTGCCGGCGGCGACCCAGCTCAGGGCCAGCGTGGTCGACACGACCCGGGGCCGGAAGCGTTCCACGAAGGCGGGCCCAGCCAGCAGGTCCACGGCGCGGAACCCGGGCGCGCCCGGGAACGGCGGGTCCAGGTTGACGTCCACGAGCCCGGTGGCGGACGAGGGCACCAGCCGGGCATCGGCACCGTCGCGCCGTACCCACGCGGTCTCGCTGTCGGTGAAGTAGACCTCGCCGCCGAACGGGTCGGCCACCGCGGCGGGACCGCCGCGCAGCGCCACGTTGACGGCCACCAGCATGGTGCCGACCGCGTAGTTCAGCGTGCCGCACAGGGGGTCCACCAGCCACTGGCGCGCGGCCCCCGCCGCACCCTGCGGCCCGCTCTCCTCGCCGAGCACGGCGTCGTCGGGCCGGGCCTCGCGAAGGATGTCGAGGATCGTCTTCTCGGCCTCCACATCGGCGGTGGTGGCGAAGTCTCCGCCGCCCTTGTCGATCCGCGTGAGGCGCCGCCCGTACAGGGCCCGCACCACATCCGCTCCGGCAGAGGCCGCGGCTGTCGCGACCGCGGCATCGTCAAGTCCCGCATACGAGTTGCTCACGTCCGGCACGATATCGGCGGTGGCGCGGGGCGGGTGCGGCGGCCGGGATCTGTGGGGCTGCGGGGCCGATTGTCAGTGGCCGACGCTAGCGTTCGCTGCATAGTCGCACTCCGCCCGGGTCGGACTGACCTGGGTGAACTGTGTTCTCATCTGGTGTTCTCGACGCGGAAGGCTGTGGCTCGTGGGGTGGGTGTCGGCGGGTGACGGGTATCAAGTCGCCCTTGTGGAGGGGCGGGTGGCGGCGCGTGCCACCTCGGGCCGGTCGGCGGGACGGCAGCTCAAATCGCTCCCGCGCGCGCTGAAGGACCACCCGGAGGTGGACCGGCTGCGGCGCTTCGCCGAGTGGCTGGACCGGCATGCCACGGCATGTGTGGCACAGGTCGACGCGTGGATGGTGTCGTCGCTGCCCGTGCCCACGGGGCTGCTGGCCCGGGTGTGGCCGGACGAGGCCTGGCAGTCCGCGCTGCGCGATCTGGTGGTGGTCGGCGACGACCCCGACGACGTGGGCTTCCTGCGTGGCGCCACCGACGCCGGCGAACTGATGCTGGTGGACCTGGACGGCGAGACGGTCCGGATATCCCCGCGCACGGTGACGCTGCCGCACCCCGTGCTCCTCCCGGACCTCGACGATCTGCGCGACTTCGCGGCCGAACTCGGCATCGTCCAGCGCGTCGAGCAGATCCACCGGGCCACCTGGCGGAAGCCCGAGGACCTTCGCGCCAAGGCAACCGAGGTGAGGGACTTCGCCGGGGGCTCGTTCAGCTCCCGCTTCGCGCTGGCCGCACGGGCCAGTTCGCTCGGCTACCGCGTGTCCGGGGGTTACGCGACCGCCCGGGTGCGGGACGGCGGGCGCAGCCTCGAATCCTCGGTGTGGATCGGGGAGCCGTACTGGGACAGCGAGGTCGAGACCGGGGCGCTCACGTGGCGGGACCAGGACGGCCGCGCCCTGCCGCTCGGCGAGGTGGGACCGGTCGCCTGGTCGGAGGGGATGCGCATGGCCGCGGCGCTGTACGCGGGCCGTGTCATCGAGGAGGGCAAGAACGCATGAGCGGGGGGACGCAGGTGTCGTACGAGGAACTGCTGGCGGCGGGCGCGGTGCTGCCGCCCGGTACGGAGGGGGCCGGCGACCTGGGGGTGCCGCTGACGGCGCGGACGTACCGTCACCCGGGCCTGGACGACCGGGTGGTGGTCCGGCTGGTGGCGGGCGAACTGGGGGCCGCGGAGGACCTGGCCGCCGGATTCCTCGGTCTGGAGCAGGACGCCGAACCCGTCGTCGTCGGGTTCGGACCGCGCCAGTCGCTGGGCTTTCCCGAATGGGTGCTGGTGCACCACCCGAAGGACGGCCACCACGCGCTGCGCGTGGTTCCGGACCTGGAGCGGGCCGGGCGCCAGGCCAAGTCCCGCCCGAAGGCGGCCCTCGACTCCTTCGTGGAACTCGGGGAGCGGCTGGCGGCCTCGGTGCCGCACTTCCTGCCGACGTTCTACGAACAGGCCGGACGTGTGTTCCTCGCGGAGGAGAACGCGACCTACGCGGCCCAGCTCTTCACCCGGGCCCGCAAGGCCGAGGCGGAGCACGGTCTGGCGGTGCAGGAGGATCGGCTGGACGCCGTGTTCCTGGAGTTCGCGCTCGCCGGGGCCCTCCCGGTCAAGGTGCTGTCGGCGTACGCCAGGGAGCTGGCGGCGCGCGTGCCGGCCGAGGACGCGCTGCGGCGCTTCACCCGACTGTGCCTGCGCCGTACGGCGGGCGGGCTGCCGCCGTCGGCCCAGATGGCGAACGACCTGCGCAAGCTGGCCCGCGCGGCCGGCCGGGACGCGAACCTCGCCGAGCAGGAGTACGTCTCCGAGCTCCTCACGCTGCCGGCGACCCTGCGCGCGGCGGCCGGCTGGTGGAAGGGACACCGCACGGCGCTGGTCGCCCTGGCCGCGCGCGAGCCGCGCGTGCGGGGCGTCCTGCTGGATCTGATGCCCGCCGCTCACGACAGCGACATGCCCGCGATGTGGCTGGAGCTGCTGGAGGCCTCCGGCGCCACCGCCGGACTGTGGGACGCCTCCCTGCCCGATGAGCAGCGGCCGCAGGACGGTGCCGCGGGCTGGCTGGAGCGGTTCCTGAACTACCGCCAGCGGGCCCGGTCCTGGCGTGACCCCAGTCGCATGGCCGAGCTGTATCCGCTGGTGGAACGGACGGCGGACCGGCTGCGGACCGAACTCGCCGCCTCCGGTGCCGCGTTGCGGGTCGTCCACGATCTGGATCTGATCGATCTGCTGCTGTCGCTGGACGTTCCGGTGGCCGCTCCGCGAAAGGGCGACGCACTGCTGCTGACGCAGTGGGCCCTCGGAGAGGGGCGTCGCGACCTGGTGTCGATGGCCGCCGACAGCCGCTTCCATGGCGCCTTCCGGCGCGGCGCGGACCGGTTCGGCAACGACGACCAGTCGCTGCGGGCCATCGCCCTCCTCGCGTCCTCCCCCGGTGGCAGTCCGCTGCTCGCGGACTGGGTGCGTACGGTCGTACGGCGCTTCACCGCGGTCGGCCTTCCTCAACTGCCCGATGCGCTGGCCCGGTTGAAGTGGCTGCCCGCCGAGGCGCTGGCTCTGGCCGAGGACGAGGTGCGGGCCGCCGCCGGCACCGACCTCGCACCGGTGCTGGCGCGCACCCTGCGCGCGGGGCTCTTCGACGAACTCGGCTGGCCCGCCTGGGAGGACGCGGTCGCTTCTCTGGTCCCCAAGGCCGACGTCGAGGACGTGGTCGTCGCCGACGCCTGGCCGCACCTGATCGTGGCCGGGGCCGCGCAGGCGCGGGTGATCGGGGCCGAGGGCACGCTGCTCACCCACGACCTGCGGGTCCCGGCGAACGGCAACTGGGGCGATCCGGGCTTCCACCACGTGGACGGTGAGCTTCTCGTCTACTGGAACGACCGCAACGACGGCCTGCGCGGCTACTGGCATCCCCGCCCCGACCGCCCGGTGTCCCTGGAAGGCGCACGGAACACCCGCGGCACCCGGATGGACTGGTACCAGGGCCACGGACCGATCACCCTGCCGTTGCCCGGCGGCGGCCGCACGACCGGCGGCGGGGTCCTGCACGCCGGGGACACCACCCTGCCCGAGGAACGGCAACTGCTCTGCGACGGCGTCTCGTACTGGGTGTGGTGCTCGGACGGCGGCACGCACGACTGGCACGAGTACGACCCGGCGACGGGTGAACACGGGCGCGCGAGCAGGCCCGCCTTCTTCACCGACGCCCTCCGGGACGCCCCCGAGGGCAGCACGTTCGGCGGGGGCCGGCTGAGCCCGTCACCGACCGCCGGCGCCACGCCCGCCTCCGCGCCTGTGGACGGTCTGGTCGGCCTGCGCATGGTCAAGCTGCCCGACGGCTCCGTGCGCGCCCAGGATCTGGCCGGACACACCGTCACCCTGCCCGCGGACGTCGGCGGCCGGCCCTCGACGCTGGTGGTCTTCCCCGGCGCGGAGGAGGCGCGGGCGATCGTCCGCGAGAGCTGGAGCCTCGCCGTCGTGGACGCGGACGGCGTCGTCACCTCCGTGGCCAAGACCGACCGCGCGCCCGGAGCCTTCGGCGAGGGCTCGCTGCTGCTGCCGCCGGTGCAGTACTGGGAGTGTCTGACAGCCCGCGATCCCGAGGGCTCCGCGGCCCTGCGCCACATCGACCGCGACACGGCGGCGGCCCTGCTGTCCGCCGCGGGAGACGACGACAAGGACGTCCTCCTCCAAGCGATCCGTTCCCATCTCCCGGTCACCCACGACGCGCTGGTCGCGGGGATCGCCGGTGTCGTCCGGCACGCGGGCGGTCAGCAGGCCGTCCTGGACGCGGTGGCGGCCCGGCTCACCCGCGCCCTCGACGGCGGCCCGCAGGAGGAGGGCCCGGCCGGACCGCCGGACACCGTTCTCCTCAACGCCACGAACGGCCTGTGCGGAACGACCCGTTCCTGGTGGAACCGGGACGACGAGGCCGACACCGTCTTCCGCGCCCTTCGCGAGATGAGGCGGGCGGCCGGGCTCTCCGCCGCTCCTGCCGCCGAGGGACCGGCGGCGCTCCTCCACCTCGACGGACGGCGGATTCCCGTCGGCCAGCCACATCTGGAGACGCTGCTCGACCGCATGCCCGCCCTGGCCTTCCGGACAGCGGCCGGCACCACCCCCGACGACCACCGTGCGGCGCTGCTGGCGCTGCTCGCCGAGTTCGACGCCCTGGACCTGGCGTCGGCCGCCGAGTCCTCGCACTGGCGCGCGGTGGAACTGCACCTGGGAGCGGGCGTGCTGCGCACCCCGTCGGGCGAGTGGCGCGAAGGCGCCTGGAACGGGGTGCTGCCGCTCGGCGGCGGTTCCTTCGTCGCCGTGGTGGGACGCGTGTCCCAGGGCGAGGACGGCTGCGTCTTCACCGGCTTCTTCCACGATCCGGCCGGACGCTTCGAGACCCCGGAGCCCTACGAGCTGCGGACATCGGCCCCGCTGGGCGGGGACGCGCACCCGGGCCGCCTCGGCACGTTCCTCGCGGAGCTGTCCGCACGCGGCCCGGCTCCCTGGTTCCCGCAGGCGGCCGAGGAGTTCGCGCGGCTGACGGGCGTCACCGACACCATGGCCCGGCTGATCGTGGCCGGTCTGCCCCAGGTCGACGTCTACGAACGGTCGTTCCTGACCTCGCAGGCATGCGCGGCCATCGGGGTGAAGGCCGCCGCGGCGGCCGTCGCCAAGGAGGAGCTGCACCACGTGGATCCGGCGATCCGTGCCGCGGTCGTGGCCGCGCTGCTGCCCGCCGAGCCCGCCCGCCTGTGGACCGAGGGTCCGGACTGGGCCGCCGCCGCCGAGGTCTGGAACCGCAAGGTGGGCCGACGGGCCGCCGTCCCCGAGGAGTTGCTCAGCGACGCGATCCGCGCCTTCAAGCACGGGCAGTGGAACGTCCGCCAGGCGCTGCCCGCACTGCTGGACCCGGCCGGTGAGCCCCGGCTCACCCGTGACCTGGAGTGGGCGGTCGACGGTGACCGGGTCAAGTGCGTCGACAAGGACGGGGCCGGATTCGGCGGGCCGGTCCTGATGGGCTTCGTCGGGCTCGCCGCCTGGCTCGCCCACCGGCTGCCCGCGGGCGATCCGATCCGTGCCGCGCTGCCCGCCTCGCTCGACGCCGTCCGCACCCGGCTGTCCCACCCCGGGCTGATGCTCGACCTCAACCAGTACGTCAGCATCACCGCCTTCCGGAAGACGGCGGGCGCTCCGACCGAGGTCGGCAAGGGGTACGAGCGCTACGGTGCCGTCGTCCTGGCCACGCACGACGACCAGCCCTCCCCCGCCCTGCGGGTCTCGCTGCTCGACGAGGCGGGCCAGGACCCGTACCTGCCCGCGCTGCGTGTCGACGGCCAGCGTCCCTACCAGGTGGAGGTGGCCCTGCGTCTGGCCCGTTCCGCCCGCTTCGAGGCGCTGCTCGCCGATCCGGGCGACCCGCAGGCGGGCGAGCGGGCCGAGGACGGCACCTGGTGGCCGCAGGACCCGACCCGATCGGTTCCGGATCTGGTGACGGAGGCCGCCAAGGAGTACGGCCTCGGTGAGGACGCCGCCGCGCTCTACCTCATGCTGCTCGCCATGCCCGACCCGACGGACCGGATGACGGCCCGCTGGACGGGATGGAAGCCGGCCCGTCTCAAGGCGGCCCGTGCCGAACTGGCCGCCGGCGAACTGGTGGTGGAGGCCAGCCGCACCAGGGCCGGGCGTTCGCTGTTCCTGCCCGGCGGCTGGGTGGTGCCGAAGGCTCCGCGCGTTCCGCTGGAGCAGTGGAAGCGGCCGTTCTACGACGACCTGCTGTGGAACGAGGAAGCCCTGCTCGCCGTGATCGTGCCGACCGAACCGGTCGCGGACCTGTACCGAAGGGTCTGGCAGCAGGTCCTGGACGGCGGCGGGCCCCGGTTCGAGGAGTTCGCGATGCGGCCCGGCCGCCGCCGCTGACACACCGCCGGGGCCCTGGCCCCTCCGGCATGGGCCCCGGCACCTTCCGCCACTCACGACTCACCCAGGTATCGAACAAGCAGGCCTCCTTCCGCACCTCACGACACACCCGGCCCCTGAACGTCCCCGTCACTTCCGCAACTCACCGCGCACATACCCATCGAACAAGGAACGCGCATGACCCCGACCGACACGGCGACCGCCCTTCCGGCCCGGCAGACCCTGCCCGCCGAGGAACGCCACGCCACCGAACTCGCCTTCCTCGCCGCCCATGACACGGGCCCCCGCCCGCCCGGCTGGCGGCTGACACCGCGCGCTGTCATCACCTTCGTGTGCGGCAGCGGCGGCGAGCCCCTCGCCCTGGCCGAGCGCCACGACACGCTGCCTGACAAGCTCGTCATCGCACCCAAGTTCGTCGGCGAACGGGCCCTGGTGGAGCGGTGTGTCGTCACCCTCGCCGGAGAACGCGGCCTCCTGCTGGTCGGTGAGCCGGGCACGGCCAAGTCCATGCTCTCCGAGCTGCTGTCCGCCGCCGTCTCCGGCACCAGCGCGCTGACCGTCCAGGGCACGGCGGGCACTACCGAGGACGCCCTGCGCTACGGGTGGAACTACGCGCTGCTGCTCGCCCAGGGGCCGACGCCGACGGCACTGGTCGACTCGCCGGTACTGGCCGCCATGCGCGCCGGGCGGGTGGCCCGCGTCGAGGAGATCACCCGCTGTCTGCCCGAGGTGCAGGACGCGCTGGTGTCGATCCTGTCCGACCGGCGGATGAGCGTGCCCGAACTGGCCGGCACCGACGACGCCCAGGTCGCGGCCGCCCCCGGATTCACCGTGATCGCCACCGCCAACCTGCGCGACCGCGGTGTCTCGGAGATGTCCGCCGCGCTCAAGCGCCGCTTCAACTTCGAGACCGTGCACCCGATCGCCGACGTCGACGCCGAGACCGCGCTCGTGCGCCGGCAGGCCGTCGCGGCCGTCGAGCGGGCGGGCGCCGCCTTCGGTGTCGACGACGCGGTCCTGGACGTGCTGGTCACCGTGTTCCGCGACCTCCGGGCCGGCCGGTCGGCGGAGGGCTGGGACGTGGAGCGGCCCGGCACGGTCATGTCGACGGCCGAGGCGGTTCAGGTCGCGGTCTCCCTCGGAGTGGCCGCCGCGTACCTTCCCGGCGCCGACTCCCTCGACCTGGTCCCCGGTCATCTGCTGGGCGTCGTCCGCAAGGACGACCCCGCCGACCACGCGCGTCTGCTCGGCTACTGGGACGGTCCGGTGCGCCGCCGCGCCGAGGACGGCTCCGCGGTGTGGCGCAGGCTCTGGGACCTGCGGGAGAACCTCCGGTGACGTACACCCAGGACCCACGGGCGGCCGTCGCCGCCCTCGCCGGCTCCGTGGCGCCGTACCTCCTGGGGGTACGGCACCACAGCCCGGCGCTTGCCGCGGCAGTGCCCGCCCTGCTCGACGCGTGCGGGGCCGAGGTCGTGTGCGTGGAGCTGCCGGCCGACTTCCAGTCGTGGCTGGCGCATCTGGCCGCGCCGGGCACCCTCGCGCCGGTCGCGCTCGCCGGGGCCGATGCGAACGGCCGGCTCGGCTTCTACCCGTTCGCCGACTTCTCCCCGGAGCTGGCCGCGGTCCGCTGGGCACGGGACCGCGGAGCGGACGTCGTGTGCTGTGATCTGCCGATGTCCGATCCCCGGTGGAACGCGGACGGCCCCTTCCCGTCGGGTGACACGCGGTCCGCGGTGGCCGAGGAGGTCCCCGTCACCCCACCCGTCTCCTTCGGGAACGCGCTCGCCGCGTCCGGGACCGGCCGTGACGGTGACGATCTGTGGGACCGCTGCGTGGAGGTCCTCGCCCCGGGATCCACGCCCGAGGCGATCCGCCGGGCCGCGCTCGGCGTCGGCTGGGCGCTGCGCAGCGACGCCGAGGCCTCGGGCGGCGCCCCGGCGCTGGACCTGGCCCGTGAGGCGCACATGCGCGAGTCGATCGCCCGCGCGGCGGCTGACGGGCGCCGGGTCGCCGCCGTCGTGGGTGCGTTCCACGCCCCGGCACTGGCGGAGACCGCGCCGGCGGCGGACATGGGTCCGGGCCTCGATCCGGTATCGGGTTCAAGCTCAAGCTCAGGTTCAACCTCGGGCTCAGGTTCAACCTCAGGCTCAGGTTCAGGTTCAGGTGTCGCCGACGCGGTCTCGCCGCAGGCCGCCCGCGGCGTCCGTACCGAGAGCCCCGACGTCGTCACCTCTCTCGTCCCGTACGCCTTCGATCTGCTGGACTCTCGCTCCGGTTATCCGGCGGGCATCCGGGACCCTCGCTGGCAGCAGGCCGTGTTCCGGGCCGGAGGCGACCCCGAGCGGGTGCGGGAGGCGGCCGCGCGAGCGGTCACCGACGTGTGCCGGGAACTGCGTGCGGCCGGACACCCGGCCGGCACGGGCGAGGCCGCCGAGACCCTGCGCATGGCGGACGACCTCGCGCGCGTCCGCGGACTCGCGGCACCGGGGCGGGGCGAGGTTCTCGAAGCCCTGACGAGCGTGATGGGCCAAGGCGAACCGCTGGGCCGCGGCCGGGCCCTCGCAAGGGCGCTCGAAGTGGTCCTGGTCGGCACCGAGAGAGGCCGCGTCGCCCCGGGCACACCCCGCTCCGGCCTCGGCCCCCGCGTGGAGGCCGAGGTCGCCGCGCTCCGGATGCCCGGCCCCGACGACCCCACGGCGCGCGAGCTGCGGCTCGACCCGCTCCGCTCCGCACTCGACGGCCGCCGCGAAGTCCTCCTCCAGCGCCTCGCCGTGTGCGGCGCGGGCTACGGCGAGACCGTGGCGGTGGCCGGTACGGGCGACGCGTCCGCCCTCACCACCCGCTGGCGGGTGTCATGGACGCCGGCCGTCCCCGTACGGCTGGACCTGGCCGGGATGCGGGGTGTGACCCCGGCCCTGGCCGCCGAGGGCACCCTGCGGGAGACCTACCGCAGGGAGTCCGCCGACGGCGGGCCGACCTGTGCCCATGTCCTCGCGGCACTCGGCGCCGCCGCCCGCTGCGATCTGCCCGCGCTGGTGTCGGAGCGGCTCGCCGATGCCGCCGAACTGTTCCCCACCGCGGCCACACTTCCCGAACTCCTCGCCGCGCTCGACCTGTTGGAGGCTCTGTGCCGCGGCCATCTGCCCGGCACCGGACCGGACACCCGGCAGGCCGCCGCCGAACTGGCCACCGATCTGCTGGAGTCGGCGGTGCGTACCCTGCCCGGACTGGCGGGAAGCGACCGTCCGGAGGACACGGCCGCGCTGATCGAACTGGCCTCGCGGGCCGGTGAACAGCGCCTCGGACTGCGGATGGACGACGCACTCGCCACCCTCGCCCGCACCGGCTCCCCGCTCGTCCAAGGAGCCGCGCTGGCCGCCCGGGTACTGCTCGACCTCGACGACGCCACCGTGCTCGGCGCGCGGACCGCGGGCTGGATCGACACGGCCACGGGTCCGGAGGCACGGCACGCGCTGGGCCGCCGTCTCGGCGGGCTGCTCAGCGGCGCGGCCGCCCTGCTCCAGTCGGCGCCGACGGCGCTCGACCCGCTGCTCGACCGCGTCGACACGCTCGGCGACCAGGACTTCCTGGACCGGCTGCCCGCCCTGCGCGGAGGCTTCGACACGCTCACCCCCGCCGGGCGCGACCGTCTCCTGCACACCGTGACCGAGCGGCTCGGTGACCGGCTCGACCTGTCGCTCACCGCCTCACCACGCCTCCTGGCGCTGTGGACGGCCGCGGACGCGGCGGGGCTTGCTGCCCTCCGTGCGCTGGGCCTGCCCGCCGACACGAGCCTCGCTGCAGCGGGCGCCTCCGGGATCCGCGCGGTCCCTGGCCGGCCCGAGGCCGAGCCCCCCGCGTCCGCACCCACCGCACCACCGCACCCCGCGACCGCCGCGGCCCCCACAACACCGTCCGCCCCTGTCCGGATCACGCCCGCCGACCGCTGGCGGCTGCTTCTCGGCCGAGAGACCGACAAGCTCCCGCAGGGCGCCCGCCGCTACGCGCACGCGCTCGACGAGTTGTACGGGACCGGCCGCGGCGAGGGCTCCTGCGACCTCGGCAGGGAAGGCGGTTCCTCCGGCCAGGGCGGCGGTCGGGAGGCGTCCTTCCCGACGGCCCGCGAGTGGGCCGAGGAACTGGAAGCGCTGTTCGGGGCGCAGGTCCGGGAAGAGGTGCTGGCCCGCGCCGCCGACCAGGGCCGCAGTGACGTACTGGCCGAACTCGACCCCGCCTCGGTCCGCCCCTCGGTCGACCTGCTGACCTCGGTGCTGTCCCTCGCCGGCGGAATGCCCGAGAAACAACTGGCCCGTCTGCGCCCGCTCGTACGCCGTCTGGTCGACGAACTGGCCAAGGAGCTCGCGACCCGGATGCGTCCGGCGCTCACCGGGCTCGCCACACCTCGCCCCACCAGGCGACCCGGTGGCCGGCTCGACCTGCCGCGCACCCTTCGGGCCAACCTCGCCCACACCCACCGCACGGCCGACGGACGAACCGTGGTGGTGCCCGAGCGGCCCGTGTTCAGCACCCGCTCGCGCAAGGAGGCGGACTGGCGCCTGGTCCTCGTGGTCGACGTCTCCGGGTCGATGGAGGCCTCCGTCATCTGGTCGGCCCTGACGGCGGCCGTGCTGGGTGGCGTGCCCACCCTGTCCACGCACTTCCTCGCGTTCTCGACGGACGTGATCGACCTGACCGACCGGGTCGACGACCCGCTGTCGCTGCTCCTGGAAGTACGGGTCGGCGGCGGCACCCACATAGCGGCCGGGCTCCGCCACGCCCGCTCCCTGGTCACGGTGCCCAGCCGGACCCTCGTGGCCGTGGTGAGCGACTTCGAGGAGGGGTACCCGCTGGGCGGACTCCTCGGCGAGGTACAGGCTCTGGCGAGCTCCGGGGTGCACCTGATGGGATGCGCCGCTCTGGACGACACCGGCACCCCGCGCTACTCGGTGCCCGTCGCGCAGCAACTCGTCGCGGCCGGCATGCCCGTCGCCGCGCTCAGTCCCCTCGCCCTCGCCCGCTGGGTGGGCGACCGTCTCCGCGGAGAAGCCCGTTGAACCCCGAACTGCCCCCGGTGGCGCCCGATGTGGTCGCCTCCGCCGTGGAGGGCCTGACCAGCAGGCTGCGCAAGAAGCTGGACGCCACGATCGCGTCGTACGCGGCGCTGCCGGTCGTCGCCGACGGCGCGGTCCGGCGTGTCCGGTGCGGTGAGGACGCGGAGGTCGCTCTCACTCCGGGCGCGTCCGGCTCCGTCACGGAAGCGGGCCAGGTGGTGTGCAGTTGCCTGCTCGCACCCCGGTGCCTGCACCGGGCCGCCGTTCTCGGCGCCTGCCCGCTGGCCGACCCGGAAGCCGAAGCGGAGACCGTGCGTGATTCCGGGACGGTCGCCGAAGCGGAGACCGCCGGTGACTCCGGGACGGTCGCCGCGGGCCCCGACGCAGAGCCCCTCCCGGGTCCCGGAGCCTCTCCGACCACCGATCCCGGTGGATCGCGCACCGCTGATCCCGCCGCGTCGCCCACCGGCGTCTCCGCTGCGGTGCCCACCGCCGAGGCTGTCACCGAGGCCGGGGAGGTGGTCTCCCTCACCGAGGCGCAGCGGGCCGCCGCGTCCGAACTGTGGAGGGCGGCCGCGGCGTTGCTCGGCGCCGGGCTGCCCGCCGCGGGCGCGGTCCCCCAGGCCGAGTTGCTGAGGGCCGCGCACACGGCCCGGCTCGCCGGACTGCACCGTGCCGAGGCGGCCGCGCTGCGGGTCGTACGAGGTCTGCGTGGCGCGCGGGCACGCCAGGACGGCCACCGGCTGGCCGACCTCGTCGCGCAGGTGCGGGAACTGCTCCTCACCACGGCCCTGTTGGGCGCGCAGGCCCCGGGGCCCGCACTGATCGGCACCGCCCGCCGCGCCTACCGGCCGGGCGGCAGCCTGCGGGTCCAGGGGGTCTGCAGTGAGCCGGTCATCGCCGCCACCGGCTACGGCGGCGTCGTCACCCATGTCGTCTCCGAGGACGGCCGCTGGTATTCGGTCGCCGACGTCAAGCCCGGCGGTCCCGCTCGCGCCCAGGGCGCGGCCACCGCGACCGTGGCGCTCGGTTCGGGAAACCTCGATCACGCCCAGCTCTCCCGCGGCGGGCTCCTGATCTCCGGCGCCACGGTGTCCCAGGACGGCCGCCTCGGCTCCGGCAAGGGGGTGCGGGCGACTCCGCTCCCGGGTGGGTCGTGGACCTCGGGTCCGCTCGCCGCGCTGTTCGAGCGTCCGCTCGCCGAGTCCGTCGCCGAGCGGCTCGGCGCGGCGCCGGACGCCGACCCGGAGCACACCGAGCAGGCGGCCCGGGAGCTGGTCGGCTGTGATCTGGTCCTCGTCGGGGCGGTCGGGGATCACTTGATCGCCCGGGAGCTGCCCGCCGGACGGCCGGACACGGAGGGCATCCTGATGCAGCTGGCCCCGGCCGCCGACCACCCGGCGCTCACCCACACGACCAACTTCCGCCGGCTCGCCTCCCGGCCGGGGCTGCGGTTGCGGGTCGTCGGCCGTCTGGACCCGGACCGCGCCGCCACGCTCCGCCCGCTGGCCGTCGCCCCGCTGCCGGGAACCGAGGCGACCCTCCGGCTGCCCGCGGAGTGGCAGGGTCACGCCGACCTGGGCTACAACCGGCTGGAGGGCTCCCATTTCCCGCCACCGGATGTCGTAAGCACCGCCTCCGTGACCGCTGCGGACGGATGGAGCGACGTCGCGCCGGATCCGCTGGCCCAGGCACCGCTGTGGCGACTGCGGCGACTGGTCGAGGTGGCCGTGTCGGGCGGCCGCAGGGCCGTCGCGGAACCCGCGCGTGACGGCGATCTGAGCGGGGACGGGGCGGCTTTGCGGCGCGGTGGTTTCCTGACGGCCGCGGACCTGGCGACCGGCCTAACGGCGGAGGCCGACCGGCGCACCCGTGACGTCTTCGGCCGCACCGGCGGAGCCGATCCGGACCGCTACGCACGGGCCTGGCTCGCCGCGGCCGTCTATCTGGCGGGCGTCGAACGGGCTTTGGTCGAGGCCACCTGGCAGCCGTCGGCCGCCGGGTCCTGATCAGCCGTTCTGCCGTGGCAGGCGCACCACCTGGACGAAGAAGTCGTCGATCTGGCGGACGGCCGCGATGAACTGGTCCAGGTCGACGGGCTTGGTGACGTAGGCGTTGGCGTGCAGTTTGTAGCTGCGCAGGATGTCCTCCTCCGCGGCCGAGGTGGTGAGGACGACGACCGGGATGTGGGACAGAGCCGGGTCCGACTTGATCTTCTCAAGGACCTGACGGCCGTCGTACTTGGGCAGGTTGAGGTCGAGGAGGATCAGGTCGGGCCGGGGTGCGTCGGCGTGGGCGGCGCGCCGGTAGAGGAAGTCGAGTGCCTCCTCGCCGTCGCGCACCACGTGCAGGTTGTTGCCGATCTTGTTGTCCTCGAACGCCTCCCGGGTCATGAGCTCGTCGCCCGGGTCGTCCTCGACGAGGAGGACGTCGATGGGGGTGCCGGCGGGAGTTGTCATATCAGGGCCTTGTCCTCGGTGCTGTCGTGAAGGGCGTCCGCCGTGTCGGCGGACGGGAGGGTGAAGCAGAAGCGCGTGCCCTCGGTGTGGGTGGTGTCGATCCAGATGCGGCCGCCGTGGTATTCGACGATCTTCTGGCACAGCGCGAGGCCGATGCCTGTTCCGCCGTAGGCATCGCGGGCGTGCAACCGCTGGAAGATCACGAAGACCTTCTCCTCGAACTCGGCGGGGATCCCGATGCCGTTGTCGGTGACGCAGAAACGCCAGGCGTTGGAGTCCTCCGGGTCTCGCGCGCAGGTGATGCGGATGTGCGGGGGTCGGTCGGGGTGGCGGAACTTGACGGCGTTGCCGACCAGGTTCTGCCAGAGCATCGTGGCCAGGGTCGGATCCCCGACGACTTGGGGCAGTTCGTCCGGCCGGTCGACGCGCGCGGCGCTGTCGGTGACTGCACTGTCCAGGTTGGCGAGTGCCTTGCTGAGGGCCTGGTCCAGATCGACCGGGAGGCGGGCGTCGTTGACGCGGCCGACACGGGAGAACGTGAGCAGGTCGTTGATGAGGATCTGCATGCGTTTGGCGCCGTCGACGGCGAAGTCGATGTACTGACGTGCGCGGTCGTCCAGTTGGTCGCCGTAGCGCTTCTCCAGGAGTTGGCAGAACGAGGCGACCTTCCGCAGCGGTTCCTGAAGGTCGTGGGAGGCCACGTAGGCGAACTGTTCGAGTTCGGCGTTGGAGCGGCGCAGCTCCACTGCCTGCGCGTCCAGGTCGGCGGTCTGCCGGGTCAGGATCTCCTGCTGCTCGTGGGACGATCCCAGCTCGGCGACGATGCGCTGCCGCATGTTCTCGACGTCGCCCGCCACGGCGGTGAGGTCGATGGGCCCGCCGCCGGTGATGACGTGGTCGAAGTCGCCCTGTGCCACCCGGCGGGTGGCGATCCGCAGGTCGTCCAGCGGGCGTGTGACGAGGTTGCGGATCAGGACCGTCAGCACCACGCCGGTCAGCAGGAACACCACGACCATCGCGACGAGAACCGCGTCGCGGACCTTCCGTGAGGACGCCAACTGGTCCTGGCCCTCGTCGACCGCCGCCGCCAGTCCGGCGATCTGTTGGGCCGACGCGCCGCGGATACGGTCGAAGGAGTTCTTGCCGCGTTCGGCGGTCGCCGTGTCGATCGTGCGCGGCTCGCCCGGTGTGATGCCGTCGACAAGGGGTTCCGCGTAGGCGCGCCGCCAGTCGGCCGCCCGCTTCTCGACCGTCTCCAGGTCGCCGAGCAGTTCGGGGCGGTCGCCGATGAGGGCGCGCAGCCGGGCGACGGCATGTGCCTCGTCCTTCTGGCCCTGTGTGTAGGGGGCCAGGAACTGGCGGTCCGCCGCGATGGCGTAGCCGCGGATCCCCGTCTCCTGGTTCACCAGGGCTGCCTGCAGCCGGTACGCCTCTGTCTGCGCGGGTTTGACGTCCAGGAGGAGATGGTCGGTGACCGAGGCCGTCCGCTGGAGCAGCCCGGCGCCGACCACGGCGCCCACGATCACCACCAGCGACATGAGCGCCAGGACCAGTCTGATCCAGCCCTGTACCGTCAGCCGGCGTCCGGCCCATCGTGCGCCGGTCATGTTCCGTGTCCCGTCCTCGAAGTCACTGTTCTCATGCTCGCCGTTCTCACGCTCGCCGTTCACCCGCGTCAGCCCCAGCGCAGATAGAGCACGGCGACGTCGTCGGCCAGACCGCCCTGCGTCTCGGCCAGTGCCTCGGCCCGGTCGATGAGCCCGTCGACGAACGCGGCCGGGGGCAGACCGGCCAGCTCACGGGCCATCGCCAGCAGCCCCTTCTCGCCCAGCCGCTCCGTGCCGCGGCCGACGCGCCCCTCGAAGAGACCGTCGGTGAACAGCACCATCGCCGCGCCCTCCGGGAGCGCCACTTCCTCCACGGGCCAGCGTGCCCCGCCCGGGATGATGCCGAGCGCCGGGCCGCCCGGGACCTCCACCCACTCGACCCCGCCGGTCCCGCACAGCAGGACGCCGTGATGACCCGCGCGCATCATCCGGACACTTCGACGGCCGGGGCTGACACTGAGGATGACCAGGGTGGCGAAGACCCCGCTCTTGGCCCGCTCGGCCAGGAGGATCTCCTCGAGCCGGCCCACCTGGTCGGCGCCGGTCACACCGCTGAGCACCAGGGTGCGCCAGGCTATGCGCAGGGCGACCCCGAGGGCGGCCTCGTCCGGACCGTGCCCGGAGACGTCGCCGATCAGGGCGTGCACGGTGCCGTCGGCGCTCTGCACGATGTCGTAGAAGTCGCCGCCCAGCAGCGCGTGCGCGCGGCCGGGGCGGTAGCGGGTCACGACCTCGACGCCGTCCCCGCGCAGCAGCGGGCGGGGCAGCAGTCCGCGTTCCAGACGGGCGTTCTCCTGGGCCTGCATCCGGCTCGCCTGCAACGCCACGGCGTCCCGCTCGGCCTGCTTGCGCTGCATCGCGTAGCGCACCGCGCGTCCGAACAGTTCGGGCTCGACCCGGCCCTTGACCAGGTAGTCCTGTGCGCCGGCGGCCACCGCCGCCAGACCGGTCCCTTCCTCGGCGAGTCCGGTGAGGACCACGACGGCGACGTGTTCGGCGCGCTCGCGCACCCTCGACACCGCTTCCAGGCCCTGCGCGTCCGGGAGGTGCAGGTCGAGCAGCACGCAGTCGGGGACCTCGGACGCGAGCACGTCGCAGGCCTCGGCCATGGAGCGCACCCAGCGCAGGCGCATGCCGAGCGCGCTGTCGGCGACCATCTCCTCCACGAGCAGCGCGTCGCCCGGGTCGTCCTCGATCAGCAGCACCGACGGCTCTTCCGTCCCCCAGGCCGCGGCGCGCTCCAGCTCGGGCGAAGCCACGCCGGCAGCCCTGGGCTGCGACGTCATCATTGAATGAACCCCCACACCCGCCACCACTCCGCCGCTTCATGACGGACAACTCCGCGAGCATACTCACGCTCGCACGAACGTACGTGAGGAGGACTTCACGGTCGGCACACCGCCGCCGGAAATTCGTTGCCCTGCCGGGCGGGAGGGGCTCAGACTCGGCGCATGACCGACATGGGGGCGTTCCGGGAGACAGTCACCGCCTGGGCGGCCGGCGGCCCCGGTGACCTGGCGCACGAGCTGGCCGCCGAGCTGTCCGTGAAGACGGTCGTCCTGCTCGAAGGGCCGAGCGATCTCGCGGCGGTCGAGGCACTCGCCGAGAGCCGCGGTCGGGACCTGGAGGCCGAAGGAGTCTGCGTCCTGGCGATGAACGGCGCCATGAGCGTGGGCCGCTTCGCCCGTGTCCTCGGCCCAGCGGGCCTGGGCCTGCGGCTCACCGGGCTGTGCGACGAGGCGGAACGGGGCTACTACGCCCGGGCCCTGGAACAGAACCCCCTGGAACGGGAACCGAACGCCATGGAAGGCGACGGGTCACGGCGACGCGCGTTCTTCGTCTGCGCGGCCGATCTGGAGGACGAACTGATCCGCGCGCTGGGCGTGCCCCGGGTCGAGGAGTTGATCCAGGCGGAGGGCGATCTACGGGCCCTGCGGACCTTCGTCCGCCAGCCCGCCCAGCACGACCGCTCCCCACACCAGCGGTTGAGGCGCTTCCTCGGCACGAAGAAGGGCCGCAAGATCCACTACGGCCGCGTCCTCGTCGAGGCACTCACCCCCGACCGCGTACCCGCCCCGCTCGACGACTTGCTCGCCGACGTGTGACTGTTCCGGACGGCGCATGGGGATGATGGCCGTCATGGCCTTGTCGACCGCGTTCACGACGTTGTTCGGTGTCGAGCATCCCATCGCTCTTGCTCCCATGGGTGGTTCGGCCGGCGGTGACCTGGCGGCGGCCGTCTCCCGTGGGGGCGGGCTCGGTCTGCTGGGCGCCGGAGGGGGTGATCCGGACTGGCTGGCGCGTGAGCTGCCGATCGTCGCGGGGGCCGGGAGACCGTGGGGTGTCGGATTCCAGACCTGGGCGGCCGGCCCGGGGGCGATCGAGCAGACGCTGGAGTACGGTCCCGCGGCCGTGATGTTCTCCTTCGGCGATCCCGGCCCGTACACCGAACGGGTCCGTGAGGCCGGCGCGGCCGTGATCGTCCAGGTCACCGATCTCGACGAAGCCAGACGGGCATTGGACCTCGGGGCCGACGTCGTCGTGGCGCAGGGTACGGAGAGCGGCGGGCACGGCGGCCGGCACGGGCGGTCCACGCTTCCCTTCGTACCGGTCGTCGTGGACCTGGCCCAGGGTGTACCGGTGCTGGCGGCCGGCGGGATCGCGGACGGCCGGGGGGTCGCGGCCGTCCTGGCTCTGGGCGCCGCCGGGGCGGTCATCGGCACCCGCTTCCAGGCCACGGCCGAGGCCCTCGTCGATCCCTCGACCGCCAAGGCACTCCTCGACGGACGCGGTCAGGACACGGAGAGAAACCGCATCCTGGACATCGCGCGGAACTCCCGATGGCCGTCGAAGTACACGGCCCGCACCCTGGGTCACCCGTACCTCGACCACTGGCGGGACCGGGAGGCGGAGATCGCGGCCGACCCCGGAGCGGCACGCCTGGCCTATCAGGCCGATGTGGCAAGCGGGGACGTTCCCGCGCTGCCAGTCTGGGCGGGCGAGGGCGTCGACCTCGTCACCGACCTGCCGCCCGCGGCCGAGCTTGTCGCCACCCTCGCGTCCGATGCCGGGCAGGCCCTGACCCGAGCCGGACGCGTCACCTGACCGAGACGACGCTTCGGCCAGAGTGTCCGCCACCGCCGCCGCCGGGGCCCCTCCTCCCTCCCCCACGCACCACGCCATGCACGACTTCACGAAAGACGGGAAGTCGTACTGACGGAATGTCACCATTGCCGCGGAAAACCGTTCGGGCCAGCCTCTCCGACCCCCGTCGTCCTCTGACCCCCGTCACCCCCTGACCCTGTCGCCCCCTGCCCTCCGTTGACCTCTGCCCCCGTCGATCCCCGGCACAGTGCCACCGCTCGCCCCCCGCTCGCTCCCCCATCGCCGGAACAGGAGCACGCCCATGCGCCTCTACGCCCAGACCCCAGCGCGCCGGACCCGTCAGGTGATCGCCGACCTGATCGCCGTGGCACTGATCGCGGCCGCGGTGAAATTCGCCCTGGTGGTCCACCACGCGATCATGCTGCTGGCCGAGCCGGGGCGAGAGGCCCAGAGCGCCGGCGACAGCCTCTCCAACGGTCTCGACGACGCCGGCGACGCGGCTTCGAAGGTGCCGCTCGTCGGAGACACCCTGAAGAAGCCGCTCCGGTCCGCCGCCGACGCGGCCACCGGCCTCTCCGACGCCGGGCAGTCGCTGGAGGACCTGGTGGGCCGCGTGGCCCTGCTGGCCGCGATCGCCCTGATCGTGCTCTCGGTGGCCTTCGTCCTGGTGCTGTGGCTTCCGCCGCGCGTGCGCTGGATCCGGCGCAGTGCCACCACCCGCCGTCTCCTGGACGCTCCCGGAGGCGCGGACCTGCTCGCCCTGCGCGCCCTGACCGGACCCCAGCGCGCCCTCACCGCGATCCCCACTCCACCGGGCGGGCTGGCCGATGCCTGGCGACGCGGCGACCAGCGGGTCATCGCGGACCTGTCCATGCTGACACTCAGGCAGGCGGGCTTGCGGTCGTGACGACGGCGATGGCAATGGCTGTGGCTGGCTGACTGGCTGACTGGCTGACTGGCTGACTGGCTGACTGGCTGACTGTGCCGAACGTGAACCTTGAAAATCGGTCGCGCATCCTCGTCGCCCGCGGATAGACAGGGGCGATGACAGGCAACGACTCCAGCGCCCATCCAATTGCCGGTTCCGGACTGGTGGTGACGGTTCCCGAGGCGGAGCCCGCTGTTCGAGCGTGGCGGGACCGGCTGGATCCGTCCGTCCATTCGGGCATGCCGGCCCATGTCACCGTGCTCTTCCCCTTCCTCCCCGAGAGCCGCATCGACGACGACACCTTGGCCGCCATCGCTGACGTCTTCGGGCGTCACAAGCCGTTCGAGGCGCGGTTCGGGCAGTGCGGGCGGTTCCCGGGGATTCTGTATCTCGCCCCGGAGCCGGCCGCGTCGTTCCGCGCGCTCACCGAGGCCGTCGTGGCTCGGTGGCCCGAAACCCCGTCGTTCGGCGGCCGGTTCGCCGAGATCGTGCCGCATCTGACCATCGCCCAGGGCCAGGACGGCACCGAACTGGACGAGGCCGAGGCCGACCTTCAAGACCGGCTCCCCGTCATCACCCGCGTGGCGTCGGTCGATCTCATGGTCCATGACGGATCGCGATGGCGGCAGCGGGCGTCGTTCACGCTGGGGTGATCCGGGGAAAGGGGAGTTCGGCCCCGAGAGAACGCGGAGGGCGCGGCGCGCTCAGTGTGCGAACGGGGGCTCGAAGCAACCCGATTCCGGGTAGGGGCCGTTGGCGGACACCTGGTAGTTGGTCTTCTTTACAAATGCCGTGACACAGGCGTCATCATGGACGCGCAGGCCCACCTGCGCACCCTCGTGCGTGACCTCCCTGCCGTTCTCGAAACGGGGGTCCATCGGCTTGACCAGCAGTGACCCGCCGAGCAAGTTCCCGTTGGAATCGAAGCGTTGCTCCTGGTAGTCGAGCTTGAGCATCGCTGCGCGGACCGACTTGGGGTCCCAAGTCCCGTGCTGCCACAGGCGCTTGAGCACGGGCTCGATGCGCGCGGCCTCCCGCTGGGCGTCCACGGCGCTCGCCGCCGACATCTCGCCCGACATCCGGGAACCGTTGTTCTCCCGGTAGTGCGGGGCTCCGTCGTTGGCTCCCGGTTCCACGTAGGGAGACGCCGCCGAGGGCATCGGAGTGGCTTCCGTGCTCGGGCGGGCGGTGGTCCCGCCGGATGCGCCCGACGTGACCCGCTCCGTTCCGCATGCCCCGAGTGACACGGCCGCCAGGACGACCAGAGCCGCCGCCAGGGCACTCCTTCCACCCCGCAGGGGCCGCCGTCCGCTCGCGTCTAACGCACCCTTGACCACACATGCCTCCCGTACTCTGCGTCCCCGCCCAAGATCGAGCCCAGGCTACGAGCAGCTCCGCCGGCCGTCGTGAGTATCCGTACTCAATTCGCCTCAGGGCACGAGTTGTCCGCATCCTCCTCCTGTAAGTCCGCATCAACCCTGTCAGCCGGAACCTGCTCGGGGTGGGCCGAATTGGGGGTTACGCGGACACCCTTTCGCTGCCGGCCAGCAGGGAGCGCAGCGGTGTTGTGTCCGGTGTGTCGGCCACGGCTGCGTCAAGGGCGTCGTCAAGTCCCTTCTCCCACTGTTCCGGCAGGGTCAGTCCGGGCTGTCCCGACCAGCCTGTGTCGGGAACCGCGTGTCCGTTTCGGACGAGGTGCTGATGGACCATTCCGGCGAGCCCGTCGAAGATCTCGGGCCTGATGAAGTTCCGGGCCGACGGTCCGGTCAGCCGGGCCGCCTGGGGAGGCTTGGGCATGCGGTCGGCGATGTCCATCCACAACAGTCCGCGGTCGAACGCGTCCAGCACCTCGTCGAGGCCGGGCAGATCGGCTTCGTTCGGCTGAGCGGTCGGGCCGCCCTGGCGGACGAGCGCTTCCCCGTCCGCCACCTGGGCGGATGCCTGCGGCGCCCTCGGCTCCTCCGAGGAGCGCAGCGCCCTGTTCACGGCGACGCGCAGCGGCCGGGACCAGCCTTCCGCGTCGACGACAGCGCGGGCCATGACCAGGTCTTCCCAGCTCATACGGGTCAACTGGGCAGCCCCTTCAGGCAGCAGGCGCGCTTCCAGCGCCGCGAACACCAGCTCCGCGTCGCGCAAGAGGGTGAGGGCGACCGGAGCGTCCGCGCCGTCGGTGCGACCGTCCGTGGCCAACTCCTCGATCCGGGCGATTCGTTCGGAGTCCGGAGGGTGCGAGTCGTAGCGGTGCGGCCGCGGAGGACGTGTCCCGGCGGTGAGCACGGCGAGCCGGTCGCCGGGCCGGGCGGCGACAAGCCGGCGGAATCCTCCGCACACCTCACCCACCGGAGCCAGGGCTCCCATCGGGTCGCCCATCCCCGCGTACGCCTTCATGTAGTGGTCGTGGGCGGCGGAAATCACCGGCAGCGCCCGCAGGGTTGCCGTTGTCGCGTCGCGGCCCGCGTGTTCGGCGGCCGTCCGGTCGGCGGCGAACTCCTGGTCCCGGGCGGCGGACTGCGAGGTGCGCAGGAACATGTGGGCGTACGCGACGTACAGTCCGCCGATGGCCCGGTGGAGCGAGGTGCTGCCCTCCTGGAACATCTCGACCGTGTGAAGCACCGACTTCCGGCCACGCATGGCGAGAGCGCCGACGCGGCCGTCGCGATGGCCGTAGTGCCCGAACTCGTGGGCGAGGACGGCGCGCAGCCGAGGCACCGTCAGGCCGGCGAGCAGAGGCAGGCCCAGGAAAATTCGGCGTCGTCCGGGCAACAGGCCGAGCAGACGGCTCTGTTCGGCCACCCCCGCGTTCGCCTCGTTCACCAGGTACAGCTCGTCCGGCGGCCGTTCCCTGGCCACCTCGGCGGCGGCCCGGACCTCTTCCCACAGCTCGGGCTGGTCACCCGGGCGGACGGCGACGGCGTTGTCCACCGGTCCGAGGCGCCCGGCCCGCAGAAAGGTGAACATGCCCCTGAGGATCACCAGCGCCAGCAGTACGGTGACGGCGATGATCGCGCCCTCGAACCGGGCCGCCTGCGCGGTGAGCATCTGTGTCACCAGAAGCCAGTCCAGCACGGCCATGGCCGTCAGCAGCCCGATGCCCATCAGAAAGAAGCCGGCCAGCAGCAGAACGGCGCGCAGGGCACGCAGACGGAACGTCATCGGAGTCCCCCCACAGAACTCGGCGGCCCGAACGGGCCGACTTGGCTCGCGGATCTTACCCAGTGGCCGAAAAACGCCTTCGGGGGGTGGGCCGCGTCCGTTCGTGTCACAGATGGGCGGGCTGTCTCGTCTCGGGGTTGCAGCCACTGCCGAACACGAGGAGTCCACGATGGAAGCGCGACTGAACTACTTCGCCGACCCGACCGCAGGCAAGGCCCTCAAGCACCTGATGTCGGCCGGGAAGGCGCTGAAGGACTCGGCGTTGCCGGCCGCGACGCAGGAGCTGGTGTCGCTGCGGGTGAGCCAGATCAACGGATGCGCGGTCTGCGTCGACATGCACACCAAGGAGGCCGCGGCAGCCGGTGAGACCTCGGTACGGCTGAACCTGGTCGCGGCCTGGCGGGAGGCCACCGTCTTCACGGAGGCCGAACGCGCCGCACTGGAGCTGGCGGAGGAAGGCACCCGGGTCGCCGACGCCGCCCAAGGGGTCGGTGACGAGGTGTGGGCACGCGCCGTCAAGCACTTCGACGAGGAACAGCTCACGGCCCTGGTCATGCTGGTCTCCTTCATGAACACGGCAAACCGGCTGAACATCATCGCCCGGCGGCCGGCCGGCGACTACGAGCCGGAACAGTTCCACTGAGCGAAATGGAACGCGATGGAGCGAGATCGGCGACCGTGGCAGGGCAGGAGCGAGCGAAAGGGGAACCGGCGTGAACAAGGCCGAGGAGTTCGAGGAGCTGCGAGCGCTGCTGTTCTCGATCGCCTACCGGATCCTGGGCAGCGTGAGCGAGGCCGAGGACGCGGTGCAGGAGACCTGGCTCCGTTTCGACCGCTCCACTACCCTGCCGACCTCGGCGAAGGCCTTTCTGTCGGCCACGGTCACGCGGGTGTCGATCGACGTACTGCGCTCGGCGCGCGTCCGGCGGGAACAGTACGCGGGACCGTGGCTGCCCGAGCCGCTGCTGAGTGATCCGGAGCGCTCGGCGGAACTGGCCGACTCCGTGTCGGTGACTCCTCCCCCTCGTGACGAGGGGGCTTCTCGCTATGCCGGTTGGGCTTCGCGACGGACCAGCCCGGCCCGTAGAACGTTGATCGCGCCCACGGTGTCAGCGTGCGTCTGGTGG
>NZ_JBSFZS010000069.1:0-44257 GCF_053600395.1 Streptomyces sp. NPDC005070
CGGAAGTCCTCGTACTGGATGTACTTGGGCTTTCGGCCGGTGCGGCGAGAGGGCGTGCCGGGAGTCGCGACGGGGCGAACGTTGCCTGTCGCGGCACTAGATTGACTCCATGGTCAATCTGACGCGCATCTACACCCGGACCGGCGACCAGGGCACCACGGCCCTCGGGGACATGAGCAGGGTCGCCAAGACCGATCTGCGGATCTCGGCGTACGCCGACGCCAACGAGGCGAACGCGGTGATCGGTACGGCGATCGCGCTGGGCGGTCTGGAGGACGAGGTCGTCCAGGTCCTCACCCGCGTCCAGAACGACCTGTTCGACGTGGGCGCGGATCTGTCGACGCCCGTCGTCGAGGACCCGAAGTTCCCGCCGCTGCGGGTCGAGCAGTTCTACATCGACAAGCTGGAGGCGGACTGCGACCTGTTCAACGAGCGGCTGGAGAAGCTCCGCTCCTTCATCCTGCCCGGCGGCACCGCCGGCGCGGCGCTCCTGCACCAGGCGTGCACGGTCGTGCGCCGGGCCGAGCGCTCGACCTGGGCGGCGCTGGAGGTCCACGGCGAGGCGATGAACCCGCTCACCGCCACCTACCTCAACCGCCTCTCGGACCTCCTGTTCATTCTGGCGCGCACGGCGAACAAGGACGTGGGCGACGTGCTGTGGGTCCCGGGCGGGGAGCGCTGAGACTCCCGGACCCTTCCGCCGAACACGGTCAGGGCGTCCGCGCCGGGCTCGAAGCGACCTTCGGGCCCGCCGCCGCGGGCGCCCTTCGTCGTCCCCGCCGGCGGCTCCGGTCCGACCGTGCCCGGGGACACGAAGGCCCACGTCAGCCGCCTGCCGGTCTGCCAGAACAGGACGATCGGCCGTCAAGGTGGGGCACGGGTAAGGGAGTTGAGGATCAAGGGGGACAGGGAACTAGTGGTCCAGACCTATTGACCTGTGGTCCAGACCTTCCTATTCTCACGGCACCGTGGGTGTGAAGGCTCAGTCACGCCCCTCTCTCCCCCAACTCCCCTGAGGAGGCGCGGAATGCGCTTCAGACAACGAGCGACGGCAGGGCTCGCCACGCTGCTGCTCCCCCTGGCCGGCCTGGTCGGTCTCGCGAGTCCGGCCCACGCCGCCGACAGCGCCACCGCCACGTACTCGAAGACCCAGGACTGGGGCACGGGCTTCGAAGGCAAGTGGACCGTCAAGAACACCGGTACCACCGCGATCAGTTCGTGGACGATCCAGTGGGACTTCCCCTCCGGCACCGCCGTCACCTCGGCCTGGGACGCGGACGTCACCAGCTCGGGCAACCACTGGACCGCCAAGAACAAGTCCTACAACGGCTCACTCGCCGCGGGCGCCTCCGTCTCCTTCGGATTCAACGGCTCGGGCTCCGGCTCCCCGTCCAACTGCACGCTCAACGGCGGCAGTTGTGACGGCGGCACCACCGTCCCCGGCGACAGCGCGCCCTCCGCGCCGGGCACCCCCACCGCCTCCTCCGTCGCCGACACCTCGGTGAAGCTCTCCTGGAGCGCGGCCACCGACGACAAGGGCGTCAAGAACTACGACGTCCTGCGCGGCGGCAGCAAGGTCGCGACCGTCACGACGACCTCGTACACGGACACCGGCCTGACCGCCGGCACCGACTACTCGTACACCGTCCAGGCCCGGGACACCGCCGACCAGACCGGTCCGGTCAGCGGCTCCGTCGCCGTCCACACCACCGGCGGCACCACCGACCCGCCGCCCAGCGGCAAGAACGTCAAACTCGGCTACTTCACCGAGTGGGGCATCTACGGCCGCAACTACAACGTCAAGAACCTGGTGACGTCGGGCTCGGCCGCCAAGATCACGCACATCAACTACGCCTTCGGCAACGTCACCAACGGCCAGTGCGCGATCGGCGACTCCTACGCCGACTACGACAAGGCCTTCACCGCCGACCAGTCGGTCAGCGGCGTCGCCGACACCTGGGACCAGCCGCTGCGCGGCAACTTCAACCAGCTCCGCGAGCTGAAGGCCAAGTACCCGAACATCAAGGTCCTCTGGTCCTTCGGCGGCTGGACCTGGTCCGGCGGCTTCGCCCAGGCGGCGGCCAACCCGGCCGCGTTCGCGCAGTCCTGCTACAACCTGGTCGAGGACCCGCGCTGGGCCGATGTCTTCGACGGCATCGACATCGACTGGGAGTACCCGAACGCCTGCGGTCTGTCCTGTGACAGCAGCGGTGCCGCGGCCTACAAGAACCTCATGCAGGCCCTGCGCGCCAAGTTCGGCTCCAGCAACCTGGTCACTGCGGCCACCACGGCCGACGGCACCTCCGGCGGCAAGATCGACGCCGCCGACTACGCGGGCGCCGCGCAGTACGTCGACTGGTACAACGTGATGTCGTACGACTTCTTCGGAGCGTTCAACGCGCAGGGCCCGACCGCCCCGCACTCCCCGCTCACCTCGTACAGCGGCATCCCGACGCCCGGCTTCACCACCGCCGACGCGATCGCCAAGTTCAAGTCGAAGGGCGTGCCCGCGAGCAAGCTGCTCATCGGCATCGGCTTCTACGGCCGCGGCTGGACCGGGGTCACCCAGTCCGCCCCCGGCGGCACGGCGACCGGCCCCGCCGCCGGCACGTACGAGCAGGGCATCGAGGACTACAAGGTCCTCAAGACGTCCTGCCCCTCCACGGGCCTCGTCGCCGGCACGGCGTACGCCTACTGCGGCAACAACTGGTGGTCGTACGACACCCCGGCCACCATCGGAACGAAGATGGCGTGGGCCAAGAGCCAAGGCCTGGGCGGCGCCTTCTTCTGGGAGTTCAGCGGCGACACCGGCAACGGTGAACTCGTCAGTGCCATCAACAGCGGCCTGAACTGATCACCGGCCCGGAGACGGGTCCACAGCACACCGAGAACCGCGGGCAGACTTCCTGGTCTGTCCGCGGTTCGCTGTTCAGGGGCCTCAGGCCACGTTCACCCTCCCCCAACCGCTCCGCGGCCGGGGGGACCCCCATCCAACGGGGCCCTGAACGTCGCTACGCGACGTTCACCCGTTGTCCGGGCGGGGCTGCCTCCAGCCAGGCGAGGAAACCGGTCAGCGCGTCCTCGCTCATCGCCAGTTCGAGGCGCGTCCCGCGGTGCTGACAGGCCAGGATGATCGCGTCGGAGAGCAGCGCGAGCTCCTCCTCGCCCTCGGCGGCGCGACGGCCGGCCACCTCGATCGCCGAACGTTCGAGGACGCGGCGCGGCCGGGGGGCGTACGAGAAGACGCGGTACCACTCGACCCGGTCGCCGTTGTAGCGGGCCACCCCGTAGCTCCAGCCCTTGCCGTTGGGGTCACCCTTCTCGGGGACGTCCCAGCGCAGGCTGCAGTCGAACGTTCCGCCGGAACGCTGGATGAGCCGGCGGCGGAGGCCGAAGACGAACAGCCCCACCACCACGAGCGCTACTACCACTCCGCACACAGTCAGAGCGAGGACCATCGACACCGACCTCCTCGTCTCCTAGGTAACGGAAAAGAAAAAACGTCCGGATTTGCCTCAGCCGCGGCCAGGGCCGGAGTGATCCGGTCCCAGCCGCGGCTGAGGCAAAGCTTCACACAGTGCTCCCCCAGCGCCTAAAGGCCTGGGGTCGCACCGATGGTCAGCGCGTCGACACCGCGCGCAGACGGACGTCCGCGCGACGCTCGGCGGACGCGTCGGCGTCCGACTTCGCGCGCTCGAGCGCCCGCTCCGCACGCTGGACATCGATCTCGTCCGACAGCTCGGCGATCTCGGCCAGCAGCGACAGCTTGTTGTCGGCGAAGGAGATGAAACCGCCGTGCACCGCGGCGACGACCGTTCCACCATCACTCGTACGAATGGTCACCGGGCCCGACTCCAGCACACCGAGAAGCGGCTGGTGACCGGGCATGACGCCGATGTCGCCGGACGTGGTACGCGCGACGACCAGGGTGGCCTCGCCGGACCAGACACTGCGGTCCGCGGCGACGAGCTCGACGTGCAGCTCAGCAGCCAAGGTGGGCTCCTCGGGTCACCACCCGGCGTTGCTGCCGGGTGTTGGGTCAAAGTCTAGTAGGCGTACGGAGGGGGAAGGACCGCACCCCGCGAGGTGTGGTCCCGCCCCCTCACTCAGAACACGAGGTTCAGGAGACGCCGAGCTCCTTGGCGTTGGCCTTGAGGTCCTCGATGCCACCGCAGAGGAAGAACGCCTGCTCCGGGAAGTGGTCGTACTCGCCGTCGATGATCGCGTTGAAGGCCGCGATCGACTCCTCCAGCGGGACGTCCGACCCGTCGACGCCGGTGAACTGCTTGGCGACGTGGGTGTTCTGGGACAGGAAGCGCTCCACGCGACGGGCGCGGTGGACGGTGAGCTTGTCCTCCTCGCCCAGCTCGTCGATACCGAGGATCGCGATGATGTCCTGAAGGTCCTTGTACTTCTGAAGAACCGACTTGACGCGCATCGCGGCCGCGTAGTGGTCCGCCGCGATGTAGCGGGGGTCCAGGATGCGGGACGTGGAGTCCAGCGGGTCCACGGCCGGGTAGATGCCCTTCTCGGAGATCGGACGGGAGAGAACCGTCGTCGCGTCGAGGTGGGCGAACGTGGTGGCCGGGGCCGGGTCGGTCAGGTCGTCCGCGGGGACGTAGATCGCCTGCATCGAGGTGATCGAGTGACCACGGGTCGAGGTGATGCGCTCCTGGAGGAGACCCATCTCGTCGGCCAGGTTCGGCTGGTAACCCACCGCGGAGGGCATACGGCCGAGCAGGGTCGAGACCTCGGAACCGGCCTGCGTGAAGCGGAAGATGTTGTCCACGAAGAACAGCACGTCCTGCTTCTGCACATCGCGGAAGTACTCCGCCATGGTCAGACCCGCGAGAGCCACGCGCAGACGGGTGCCCGGGGGCTCGTCCATCTGGCCGAAGACAAGGGCGGTCTTGTCGATGACGCCCGACTCCGCCATCTCCTCGATGAGGTCGTTGCCCTCACGCGTGCGCTCGCCGACACCGGCGAACACGGAGACACCGTCGTGGTTGTTGGCGACGCGGTAGATCATCTCCTGGATGAGCACCGTCTTGCCGACACCGGCACCACCGAACAGACCGATCTTTCCACCCTTGACGTACGGGGTGAGAAGGTCGATGACCTTGACGCCGGTCTCGAACATCTCGGTCTTCGACTCGAGCTCGTCGAAGCGCGGGGCCTTGCGGTGGATGGACCAGCGCTCGCCCGAGTACTTCTCGTCGGAGTTCAGCACCTCGCCGAGGGTGTTGAACACCTTGCCCTTGGTGAAGTCGCCGACCGGGACGGTGATGCCCGCGCCCGTGTCGGTGACCGCGGCCTGGCGGACCAGACCGTCGGTCGGCTGCATCGAGATCGTACGGACCACGCCGTCACCCAGGTGCTGGGCGACTTCCAGGGTCAGCGTCTTCTTCTCGCCGGCGTTGGCCGGGTCGGCCACCTCGACGTGAAGGGCGTTGTAGATGTCCGGCATCGCGTCGACGGGGAACTCCACGTCGACGACCGGGCCGATGACCCGGGCGACGCGGCCCGTGGCAACGGCCGTCTCAGAAGTCGTCGTCATTACTTGTCACTCCCCGCGGTCGCGTCGGCAAGGGCTGCAGTGCCGCCGACGATCTCGCTGATTTCCTGGGTGATTTCGGCCTGGCGGGCCGCATTGGCAAGGCGGGAGAGCGAAGTGATCAGGTCTCCCGCGTTGTCGGTCGCCGACTTCATCGCGCGGCGCGTGGCGGCGTGCTTGGAGGCAGCCGACTGGAGCAGCGCGTTGTAGATACGGCTCTCGACGTAGCGCGGCAGAAGGGCGTCAAGGACGTCCTCCGCCGACGGCTCGAACTCGTACAGCGGAAGGATCTCGCCCTCGGGCGCTTCCTCCACCACCTCTTCGAGGCGAAGCGGCAGCAGCCGGCCGTCGATGGCCGTCTGCGTCATCATCGAGACGAACTCGGTGTAGACGATGTGGAGTTCATCCACGCCGCCCTCCGCCGTGTCCTTCTCGATGGCCTCGATCAGCGGACCCGCGACGTTCTTCGCGTCCGCGTAGGTGGGCTCGTCGGTGAAGCCCGACCACGATTCCACGACCTTGCGCTCGCGGAAGTTGTAGTGGGCCAGACCGCGGCGGCCGACGATGTAGGTGTCGACCTTCTTGCCCTCGGCCTCAAGACGGGCGGTCAGCTGCTCCGCCGCCTTGATGGCGTTGGAGTTGAAGGCGCCGGCCAGTCCGCGGTCGCTCGTGAGGAGCAGAACCGCGGAACGGGTCGCCGTCTCCGCCTCCGTTGTCAGCGGGTGCTTGGTGTTCGAGCCGGTGCCGACCGCCGTGACCGCGCGGGTGAGCTCGGTCGCGTAGGGCGTGGAGGCCGCCACCTTGCGCTGCGCCTTGACGACGCGCGAGGCGGCGATCATCTCCATCGCCTTGGTGATCTTCTTGGTCGCGGTGACGGATCGGATGCGACGCTTGTAGACCCGGAGCTGGGCTCCCATGAGTCAGGTCCCTTCCTTACGTCACTTGGCGGCGGCCGGAGCGTCCTCGCCGAGAAGCTTCCCGTCCGAGGTCTCGAACTGCTTCTTGAAGTCAGCGATGCCGTCGGCGATGGCGGTGAGCGTGTCGTCCGACATCTTGCCGCCCTCCTTGATGGAGGTCATGAGGCCCTGCTCCTTGCGGTGCAGGTACTCCAGGAGCTCCTTCTCGAAGCGGCGGATGTCGGCGACCGGCACGTCGTCCATCTTGCCGGTGGTCGCGGACCACACGGAGACAACCTGGTCCTCGGTGGCCATCGGCTGGTACTGAGCCTGCTTGAGCAGCTCGACCAGACGCTGACCCCGCTCGAGCTGCGACTTCGACGCGGCGTCCAGGTCGGAACCGAAGGCGGCGAACGCCTCCAGCTCGCGGTACTGGGCCAGGTCGAGGCGAAGACGGCCGGAGACCTGCTTCATCGCCTTGTGCTGGGCGGAGCCACCGACGCGGGAGACCGAGATACCGACGTTCAGGGCCGGACGCTGGCCGGCGTTGAACAGGTCGGACTCCAGGAAGCACTGGCCGTCGGTGATGGAGATGACGTTGGTCGGGATGAACGCCGACACGTCGTTCGCCTTGGTCTCGACGATCGGCAGACCCGTCATCGAACCGGCGCCCATCTCGTCGGAGAGCTTCGCGCAGCGCTCCAGCAGACGGGAGTGCAGGTAGAAGACGTCGCCGGGGTAGGCCTCGCGGCCCGGCGGGCGGCGGAGCAGCAGGGACACGGCGCGGTAGGCGTCGGCCTGCTTCGAGAGGTCGTCGAAGATGATGAGGACGTGCTTGCCCTCGTACATCCACTGCTGACCGATGGCCGAACCGGTGTACGGCGCAAGGTACTTGAAGCCGGCCGGGTCGGACGCCGGGGCGGCGACGATGGTCGTGTACTCCAGCGCGCCGGCCTCTTCGAGGGCGCCACGCACGGAGGCGATGGTCGAACCCTTCTGGCCGATGGCGACGTAGATGCAGCGGACCTGCTTCTTGGTGTCGCCCGAGCGCCAGTTGTCGCGCTGGTTGATGATCGTGTCGACAGCCAGCGCGGTCTTGCCGGTCTGACGGTCGCCGATGACCAGCTGACGCTGGCCGCGGCCGATCGGGGTCATCGCGTCGACGGCCTTGTAGCCCGTCTCCATCGGCTCGTGGACCGACTTGCGGACCATGACGCCGGGGGCCTGCAGCTCGAGGGCGCGGCGGCCGGACGTCTCGATGTCGCCGAGGCCGTCGATCGGGTTGCCGAGCGGGTCGACGACGCGGCCGAGGTAGCCCTCGCCCACGGCGACGGACAGCACCTCACCGGTGCGCTGCACCGGCTGGCCCTCTTCGATACCACTGAACTCGCCGAGGATGACCGCACCGATCTCGCGCTCTTCCAGGTTCAGCGCGAGGCCGAGGGTTCCGTCCTCGAACTTCAGCAGCTCGTTCGCCATGGCCGAGGGAAGACCCTCGATCTTGGCGATACCGTCGCCGGCGACGGTGACCGTACCGACCTCCTCGCGCGAGGCCGCGTCCGGCTGGTACGACTGGACAAAGTTCTCCAGTGCGTCCCGGATCTCCTCCGGCCGGATCGTGAGCTCCGCCATCTGGGTTCCCTGCTCTCCTTGTTGGGCCCGAAGTTTCACTTTGGGGGGATGGGGACTCCCCCCGATGAGAGGTGAATCCTCTGCACGGCCCAACCAGGGCCGTAATTGCCTACTGCTGTGTGGTTACTAGCTCGCCATGCGGCGGGCGGCGTCCTCGAGACGGTCCGCGATCGAACCGTTGATGACCTCGTCGCCGACCTGCACCCGGATCCCGCCGAGGACATCGGGGTCCACGTCGAGGTTGAGGTGCATCGGGCGGCCGTAGAGCTTGGCCAGAGCGGCACCGAGGCGCTGCTTCTGCCCGTCGCTCAGCGGCACCGCGGAGGTGACCACGGCGACCATGCGGTCGCGGCGCTCGGCAGCGAGCTTGGACAGGGACTCGAGTCCCGCTTCCAGGCTACGTCCGCGGGGCGCGGTCACGAGACGCGTCACCAGACGCCCGGTCGTCACGTCGGCCCGGCCGTCGAGCAGGCTGCGCAGCAGCTCGCTCTTGGCCGCCGTGGTGGCGGCCCGGTCGGTCAGCGCGGCGCGCAGCCCGGTGTTCGAGGCGACGATCCGACCGAAGCGGAACAGCTCGTCCTCGACGTTGTCGAGCGCGCCCGTCCGCTGCGCCGCCGTGAGGTCGGCGGTGGCGGTGAGCTCTTCGAGCGCGTCCACCAGGTCGCGGGGCTGCGACCAGCGGGAACGCACCATGCCGGACACCAGGTCGGCGGCGCTGCCGCCCACCTGGCCGCCGAGCAGGCGCTGGACCAGCTCGGCCTTGGCCTCGCCGGACTGCGCCGGGTCGGTGAGGACCCGACGCAGCGACACCTCGCGGTGAAGCAGCGCGGTGACCGCGGCCAGCTCGTCGGCGAGCTGTGCCACGTCCACGGACGTCGAGTCCGTCAGCGCGTCGAGACGCTCACGTGCGGCTGCGGTTGCCTCGCGGCTCGCTCCGTGTGCAGTCATCGAGCCGCCTCGGCCTTCTCCTCAAGCTCGGAGAGGAAACGGTCGATGACGCGGCTCTGGCGGGCGTGGTCCTCGAGGGACTCGCCGACGAGCTTGCCGGCCAGGTCGGTGGCAAGCGTGCCGACGTCCTGACGCAGCGACTGAGCGGCGGCCTTGCGGTCGGCGTCGATCTGCGTGTGGCCGGCGGCGACGATCTCGTCGCGCTGCCGCTGGCCTTCCGCGCGCATCTCGGTGATGAGCGTGGCGCCCTGCTCCTGTGCCTCCTGGCGCAGGCGCGCGGCCTCGTGACGGGCCTCGGCGAGCTGAGCCTTGTACTGCTCGAGAACGCTCTGGGCCTCGGTCTGCGCGGCCTCGGCCTTTTCGATACCGCCCTCGATGGCCTCGCGACGCTGCTCCAGAACCTTGTTGATGTTCGGGAGAAGCTTCCAGGCCAGGAAGCCGAAGACGATGACGAAGGCGAGCAGGCCGATGACAAGCTCGGGGATCGGCGGGACGAGGGGGTTTTCCTTCTCCTCGGCCGCCAGAATGAGCAGGTGGCTCATGTCAGTGCCTTTCGTCTAGTGGGCTGTCGCTGATCGGGTGGATCAGGTGCCGTAGACGAACGGCATGACCAGACCGATGAGGGCGAGCGCCTCACAGAAGGCGAAGCCGAGGATCTGGTTGGCGCGGATCAGACCGGCGGCCTCGGGCTGACGGGCGAGAGCCTGGGTGCCGTTACCGAAGATGATGCCGACGCCGACGCCGGGGCCGATGGCCGCGAGGCCGTAACCGATCGAACCGAGCGAGCCGGAGACAGCGGCAAGGGTCTGGGACATGCCAGTTCTTCCTTTTCTTTACGGACCGGTGGGGGGTGGCCACCGGACGAATGCGGGGTGGAGAGGGGCGCTCAGTGGTGCTCGGCCAGCGCGCCCTGGATGAAGGTGCAGGTCAGCAGCACGAACACGTACGCCTGCAGGGCCTGGATGAACAGCTCGAAGGCCGTCATGACGATGACCATGATGAACGAGACGCCCGAGTAGACGATCCCGAAGCCGTTGAGCAGGTACCAGGTGGCGATCGTGAACAGCAGCAGCAGGGTGTGACCCGCGAACATGTTCGCGAAGAGTCGCACCGCGTGCGTGAACGGCCGGACGATCAGGTTCGAGAGCAGCTCGATGAACATGGCCAGCGGGAGAACCGGGCCGAGCGACTTGTCGTAGCCGCTGAAGTTCTTGAACGCTCCGACGAACCCGTGGCGCTTGAACGTCAGGGACACCCAGACGATGTAGACGATGCCGGCCAGTACCGCGGGGTACGAGATGATCGCCGTGACCGGGAACTGGGCGACGGGAATGATCGACCAGAGGTTCATCATCCAGATGAAGAAGAACAGCGAGACGATCAGCGGGACGTACTTCTCGCCTTCCTTCTTGCCGATCGTCTCGTAGACGACGCCGCGACGGATGAAGTCGTAGCCGGTCTCGGCGACCATCTGCAGCTTGCCCGGGACGACCTTCGGCTTACGGAAGGCGGCCCAGAAGAAGGCGACGATGACGATCGAGCCGAGCAGCGCCAGGAGCATCGTCTTGTTGAAGTACAAGTTGCTGTCCCCGTCGCCCCAGAGAGGCTCGAACAGGAACGAGTGCAGGCCGGGTGCCGGGAAGCCACAACCGTCGAAGATGTGGCAGTCGGTCTCGAAGGCGAGCACCTGCGTCGGGTCAGCACTCACCGCGGGCTCCTTCAGCGTGGCGCATAGGTACGGCATCCTCGTTGTGTCGGCGCGGCGCGCAGCCGCGGTTCGGCACTGGGCTGGTGTTACGGATGTGGGGGCGGCAGAGGGGCATCAAGCCTCGCGATCGAACAGGCGTCAGCTCAGATGCCCGCGCCCGCGATGCCGCAGTTGGCACCGGACGATAGCAGGATCTCCTGCGTGCACTTATCCCGGCCCTACCCCTCACGACGAGTGCCCCTTGTTTTCGGGCTTTTCGGCCTTCGAGGAGTCGGGTTCGACGTAGAGGATCTTGGCCTTCATATGGGCACGTGCCTGTGCGCCGATCCACACGAGCGTGGTGACGACCAGGGTGAGCGCGAAGGACTTGGGATTGAACAGCGATGTGTTCTTGAACGCGGCGACAAAGATGAAGAGCAGAAGAATTTGTGCCGTGTAGAGCAGGAGACCCATCGCCTGGAACAAGTGCGGAAGCGATTTGGCAGTGCGCTGCAGGACGTAGAGGCCGAGTCCCATGAAGAGGAGCACCACCAGCGTCGCGACGACCGCCCCGAGCGCTCCCTTGCCGCCGGCGACCACGCCGCTGACGACGGCGGCAATCGCGCCGACGGCAGCCGTGGGTACGGCGGCCTGAAGGAGGATCCGGACGTCATTGGACGGCATGGCGGCAACTCCGCTTGCTAAGGGGGGCGTGTCGTCATGGACGAGCGTAGTCCCGGGCTGAGAGAGAACCTCACGCCAAGGGACCGTCGTACAGGGGTCCTTCGGCTCTGCCCTGGGTTCTCGTGAACCGTATCACAAACTATTTGATGAGGTCTTTACCTGGTTGGTGTGCCGACTGTCACACATGAGAGTGAAGCTGCGCGTCTGTGCACTTCAAGCGCCCCTTTGTCTGATATTGGGGCGCTTTACTCCCCCACGATTTGGTCACGCGTTAGTCAGATTCTTACCTTCGACTCAGCGCGAGGACTCGGCCTCACGCCGGTCCAGAAGTCGCGGACGGGTACCGATCGCCGTCGCTCCGTTGACTCCTGAGACTCCGGCAGCCGCCGGAGCACGGTGCTCACGCGCCTCGTCCGGCTCGCCCGCGGACGCCGCCTCGTGGGTCACGGGCGCCACGTCCCGGGCGATGGCCGCGGCGGCCCTGCGGCGGCGGTAGCGCGGCGGCAGGAGGTGCTCGGCCCAGCGCGGCGCACGCGGCGTGAAGCGCGGCAGCAGGAGCAGCACGAGACCGACGGCGCTGAGCGCCGCGATGGTGAGCACGCTCCACATGGCCCCGGAGTTGACCGAGTACGCGAGGGCGCCGAACGCGATCAGCGCCGACCAGAAATACATGATCAGGACCGCGCGGCTGTGCGAGTGCCCGACCTCCAGGAGGCGGTGGTGCAGATGCCCCCGGTCCGCGGCGAACGGCGACTGCCCGCGCCAGGTGCGCCGCACGATCGCGAGCACCAGGTCGGCGGCCGGGATCGCGATGATCGTCAGCGGCAGCAGCAGCGGGATGAACACGGGCACCGTCTGGTGCACGGTGTTGCGCGGGGAACCGGTGAAGAGGTTCATCACATCGGGGTCGATCTGCCCGGTGATGGAGATGGCGCCGGCGGCCAGCACCAGCCCGATGAGCATCGACCCGGAGTCGCCCATGAAGATCCGCGCGGGATGCATGTTGTGCGGCAGGAAGCCCAGGCACATGCCCATCAGGATCGCCGCGAACAGCGTCGCCGGGGCAGCCGCCTCGATGCCGTACGAGTACCAGATCCGGTAGGCGTACAGGAAGAACGCGGCGGACGCGATGCACACCATGCCTGCGGCCAGCCCGTCGAGGCCGTCCACGAAGTTGACCGCGTTGATCGTGATGACGACGAGCGCCACCGTCAGCAGGGTGCCCTGCCACTGGGTCAGCGCGACCAGGCCGACCCCGGGGATCGGCAGCCACAGGATCGTCAGACCCTGCATGACCATCACGCCGGCGGCGATCATCTGGCCGCCGAGCTTGATCAGGGCGTCGATCTCGAACTTGTCGTCCAGCACGCCGATCAGCCAGATCAGCGCGGCTCCGGAGAGAAGGGCACGCGGTTCGTTCGAGTTGGCGAAGACCTCGTTGAGGTTCGTCAGGTGGTCCGCGACCAGCAGACCGGCGCACAGACCGAAGAACATCGCGATGCCGCCGAGCCTCGGCGTGGGTTCACGGTGCACGTCGCGCGCCCGGATTTCCGGCATGGCTCCGGCCACGATCGCGAATTTCCGTACCGGCCCTGTCAGCAGGTACGTCACCGCGGCCGTGATGCAGAGCGTCAGCAGGTATTCACGCACGGGCTTCCCCACAGGTCTCGCTGGCCATCACAGCCCCACACCCTAGCGATGCACGCATATGGTTGAGGACTTTCGGGTAGCGACGATGGTTGCACGTGTGGCTGTGCGGCTCGGCACGCGTACCCCCGGTCAGTCCGGATAAGGCGGAAATCTTCCCGTCAGTTCCCGCACTTCCTCCCGTGCGGTCCGGCTGTCGATCTCGTCCCGCAGCACCCCCGCGAAAAGGGCCGCGACCCGCGCCATCTCCGGCTCGTCCATCCCCTGCGTGGTCAACGCCGCGGTACCGAGCCGCATGCCGCGGGCGTCGCCGTGAGGCAACGCACAGGTGTCGAGGACCATACCGGCCGCGGCCAGCCGGCCGCGCGCCGCGCGTCCCTCGACACCGAGCGGCGCCGGATCCGCGACCAGCAGATGGGTGTCGGTGCCGCCCGTGGTGACCACGAGCCCCTCCGCCTCCAGACCCGCGGCCAGTACCCGCGCGTTGGCGGTCACCTGATGGGCGTACGCCGTGAAGGCAGGGGTCGCCGCCTCGCCGAACGCGACCGCCTTGGCCGCGATGGCGTTCATCTGCGCACCGCCCTGCGTGAACGGGAAGACGGCCCGGTCGACCCGCTCGGCCAGCTCACCGCCGCACAGGATCATCCCGCCGCGCGGCCCGCGCAGCACTTTGTGCGTGGTGGCGCACACGACATCGGCGTACGGCACCGGGTTCGGCGCCGCTCCCCCCGCGACGAGCCCGATCGGGTGGGCGGCGTCCGCGATGAGATAGGCGCCGACCTCGTCGGCGATCTCCCGGAACAGCGCGTAGTCGATGTGCCGCGGGTACGAGATCGATCCGCAGACGACGGCCTTGGGGCGACGGGCGCGGGCCAGGGTACGCACCTGGTCGTAGTCGATCAGTCCCGACTCCGCCTCGACTCCGTAGCCGACGAAGTCGAACCAGCGGCCCGAGAAGTTCGCGGGTGACCCGTGCGTGAGATGACCGCCGAAGGGCAGGCCCATCGCCAGCACGGTGTCACCGGGCCGCAGCAGGGCGGCGTACGCGGCCAGCACGGCCGAACTCCCGGAGTGGGACTGCACGTTGGCGTGATCGGCGCCGAAGAGGGCCTTGGCGCGGTCGACGGCGATCCGCTCGGCGACGTCGACGATCTCGCACCCGCCGTGATGGCGGGCGCCGGGATAGCCCTCGGCGTACTTGTTCGCCAGCGGCGAGCCGAGCGCCGCCAGCACGGCGGGCGAGGTGAAGTTCTCCGCCGCGATGAGCTGCAGCGTGGCCGACTGCCGGTCCAGCTCACCGCGCAGGATCTCGGCGAGCTCGGGATCCTGGCGGCTCAGTACATCCGCATCGGGCATGGTGGCGACCGGCATGGTGGACTCCGGACATCTGCGGGGGACGCTTTACGTCCAATGTAGAACCGGGACCGGTGGCACGCCCGGTGTCACGTCCGCGCGGGTACCCCCGTCAGAGCGGTGACGACCGGGTCCAGTGCCTCGTTGATCTCGTCCCCGATGGACCGGAAGAACGGCAGGGGCGCCCCGTACGGGTCGAACACCTCGTCGGCCTCCGCGGTCGGGGCCAGCAGCCAGCCGCGCAGCGCGGCGGCGGCCCGCACCAGGGCGACGGCACGCTCGATCACGCCGTCCCGGAGGGGCGGCAGGGTCGCGGGGTCTATGGCGCGCACCAGCCGGGTGAACTCCTTCAGCGTGAAGGTGCGCAGGCCGGCGGAGTGCCCCATGGAGATGACCTGGGCCCGGTGGTCGCGGGTGGCCGTCAGGACCAGGTCGGCGCGGATGACGTGGTCGTCGAGGAGCTCACGCCCCACGAAGCCGGAGGGGTCCGCCCCGAAGTCGGTCAGCACGGTCGCCGCGTTGGCCTCCATGGGCGCGCCCTCGTGGCCCCAGGTGCCGGCGCTCTCCACGATGAGGCCGCCCCACAGGGGGTCGCCCAGCCGGTCCGCCAGGGCATGCCGGGTCAGCCGCTCGGTGATCGGCGAGCGGCACACGTTGCCGGTGCTGACATAGAGGATGCGGAAGGACCCGTTCGGGAATCCGCCGGTCCCGGTGATCCCCGTGCCTATGCCACGCATGGGGCTGCTCCCTGCTCCGGCCGAGCGGGGAGCCCGGAGGACTCGGGGGCTGTCAATTCGCCACCTCGAGGTCGGGTACGACCTTCCGGAGCTCCTCCGCCGACAGTGCGCCGGCGCGCAGCAGGACGGGCACCTTGCCGGTGACGTCGACGATCGAGGAGGGCACGTTGCCGGGGGTCGGGCCGCCGTCCAGGTAGACCGAGACGGAGTCGCCGAGCATGCCCTGGGCGGCGTCGCAGTCCTCCGGCGCGGGGTGGCCGGTGAGGTTGGCGGAGGACACGGCCATCGGGCCGACCTCCGTGAGGAGCTCGATGGCGACGGGGTGCAGCGGCATACGGATCGCCACCGTGCCCCGGGTGTCCCCCAGGTCCCACTGGAGCGAGGGCTGGTGCTTGGCGACGAGGGTCAGGGCACCCGGCCAGAACGCGTCGACGAGCTCCCAGGCCATCTCGGAGAAGTCCGTGACGAGGCCGTGCAGGGTGTTCGGGGAGCCGATGAGGACAGGGGTGGGCATGTTGCGGCCCCGGCCCTTGGCGTCGAGCAGATCGGCGACGGCCTCCGAGGTGAACGCGTCGGCGCCGATGCCGTAGACGGTGTCGGTGGGGAGGACCACCAGCTCGCCACGGCGGACGGCGGACGCCGCCTCACGCAGACCTGTGGTGCGGTCGGTCGCGTCGTTGGTGTCGTATCGCCGTGCCATTTAGCGGGCCTCCTCATACACGTACTGCTGGCTGGGGGTGCGAAGAAACGCGATGCGGGCGGACGCGGAGCGCGCCGGCACGAGGGCGCCGCGCGCCGGGACCGTGGGGGCCGTGCTCACGGCATCGCCTTGCGGGCGGTCGCGAACCGCGGCCGGTTGTTGAGGTCCGGGTGGTCGGCCGCGTCGGCCCAGCCCCGCTCCTCGGTGAAGATCCAGGGCACCTGTCCGCCCTGGGTGTCGGCGTGCTCGATGACGACGACACCGCCGGGGCGCAGCAGCCGGTGCGCGGTGCGCTCGATGCCGCGGATGAGGTCGAGTCCGTCTTCGCCGGAGAACAGGGCGAGTTCGGGGTCGTGGTCGCGCGCCTCCGGCTGTACGTACTCCCATTCGGTGAGCGGGATGTACGGCGGGTTGGAGATCACCAGGTCGACCTGGCCGTCGAGGTCGGGGAACGACGTGAGGGCGTCTCCCTGGCGCAGGTCGACCCTGGACCCCTCGACGTTCTTGCGCGTCCACCGGAGGGCGTCCTCGGACAGCTCCACGGCGTGCACGCGGGAGCGCGGGACCTCCTGGGCGAGGGCGAGCGCGATGGCGCCCGAGCCGGTGCACAGGTCGACGATCAGCGGTTCGACGACGTCCATCGCGCGGACGGCGTCTATGGCCCAGCCGACGACCGACTCGGTCTCCGGGCGGGGGACGAAGACGCCGGGTCCCACCTGGAGTTCGAGGTAGCGGAAGTAGGCGCGCCCGGTGATGTGCTGGAGCGGCTCGCGGGCCTCACGGCGCGCGGTCACCTCCCAGTAGCGGGCGTCGAAGTCCGCGTCCTTGACGGTGTGCAGCTCGCCCCGCTTCACGCCGTGCACGAAGGCGGCGAGCTCCTCCGCGTCGTTGCGCGGCGAGGGCACGCCGGCGTCGGCCAGCCGCTGGGTGGCCTGGGCCACTTCCGCGAGCAGCACGCTGCGGGGGTTTGGGGGTCGACCCCCAAAATGTTGCTGCACGCTGGTCCTCCGGGGCTGAGCTGTTGTCGTGAGGTGTACGGCGCCGAACTGTTGTCGTCTGTTACGCGGCGGCGAGCTTGGCGGCCGAGTCCGCGTCGACGCAGGCTTGGATCATCGTGTCGAGATCGCCGTCGAGGACCTGGTCCAAGTTGTACGCCTTGAAGCCGACGCGGTGGTCCGAGATGCGATTCTCCGGGAAGTTGTACGTACGGATCTTCTCGGAGCGGTCGACGGTGCGGACCTGGCTGCGGCGAACGTCCGAGGCCTCCCGCTCGGCTTCCTCCTGCGCCGCCGCGAGGAGCCTGGAGCGCAGGATACGCATCGCCTGCTCCTTGTTCTGCAGCTGGCTCTTCTCGTTCTGGCAGGAAGCGACGACTCCGGTGGGAATGTGCGTGATGCGCACCGCGGAGTCGGTCGTGTTGACGGACTGGCCGCCGGGGCCCGAGGAGCGGTAGACGTCGATGCGGAGGTCGTTCGCGAGGATCTCGACGTCGACCTCCTCGGCCTCGGGCGTGACGAGGACACCGGCGGCGGAGGTGTGGATCCGGCCCTGCGACTCGGTGGAGGGCACGCGCTGCACCCGGTGCACACCGCCCTCGTACTTCAGGCGGGCCCAGACGCCCTGGCCGGGCTCGGTGGCACCCTGGCCGCCCTTGGTCTTCACCGCGACCTGGACGTCCTTGTAGCCGCCGAGTTCGGACTCGGTGGCGTCGATGATCTCGGTCTTCCAGCCCACGCGCTCGGCGTAGCGCAGGTACATGCGCAGCAGGTCACCGGCGAACAGGGCGGACTCGTCGCCGCCGGCGCCCGCCTTGATCTCCAGGATGACGTCCTTGTCGTCGCTCGGGTCGCGCGGGACGAGCAGCAGGCGGAGCTTCTCGGTGAGCTCCTCGCGCTGCTTCTCCAGGTCCTTGACCTCGGCGGCGAAGTCGGGGTCGTCGGCGGCGAACTCCTTGGCCGTGCCGATGTCGTCCCCGGTCTGCTTCCAGAAGCGGTACGTCGCGACGATCGGGGTCAGCTCGGCGTAGCGCTTGTTGAGCTTGCGCGCGTTGGCCTGGTCGGCGTGGACCGACGGGTCAGCGAGCTTCTTCTCCAGATCGGCGTGCTCGCCGATCAGTTCCTCGACCGCCTCGAACATCTCCGGCTCCAATGGACTGTCCCCGGCTCCGTGCAGGGTGCGAGGACGTAGGTACGGCGTGGGGTTCCCCTTGCTCGAACGCGTCGAGAGCCCGGGGAGGGGGCTGGACCGCAAAGCGCCGGTCCCGGCGTCCCCGTGCAGGGGACTCCGAAGACCGGCGCTGTGGGCTCGCTACTTGTTGGCAGCGGCAGCCTTGCCGAAGCGGGCCTCGAAGCGGGCCACACGGCCACCGGTGTCGAGGATCTTCTGCTTGCCCGTGTAGAACGGGTGGCACTCGGAGCAGACCTCGGCACGGACGGTGCCGCTGGAGATCGTGCTGCGGGTGGTGAACGACGCGCCACAGGTGCAGCTGACCTGCGTCTCGACGTACTCGGGGTGGATGTCGCGCTTCAAGGTGTCTCCTAGTTTCGGGAGGGCGCCGGGTCGCCGCCGCTGGATGCGGATGCGTGAACCGGGGCCGACGTACCAGTCTGCCAGCACTGGCCGTATCCCCCAAAACGGGGGGACGCGGCGATCTATTCCCCGGGGCCTCGGCGCAGGCCGGACGGGGCTGACCTGCGCGCTTGACGGCCGGGGCGCGGCGGGCCGGCCCGTGTACCCGTCGGCCGGGGCTGCGGCGGGTCGGCCCGCGTGCCCGTCGGCCGGGGCTCAGCCGGGGCTGACGACGCCCTTCGCGGTGCCGGTGGCGGTTCCCTCGGTGGCCGCCCTCGGGATCGGCCGGTCGGCCTCCAGCGCCTTCCACACCAGCTCGGCCTTGGCCTTGTCCACCAGGACGCGGTTGCCGTCGGCCGGGTCGTACTGGACCGGCATCGTCACCATGGTCATGTGGGACGAGCCGATGCCCTTGAGGCCGCCCGCGAAGGACGCGAGGTCGGTGACGCTGCCGAGGTCGGAGTCGGTGGTCACCGTCTTGGTCGCGGTGTCGGCGAGGTCGTACAGCTTTTTCGGGTTGGACAGGAGCCCTATGTGCTTGACCTGGTCGACGAGCGCCTTCATGAACGCCTGCTGGAGCTGGATGCGGCCGAGGTCGGAACCGTCGCCGACGCCGTGCCGGGTACGGACCAGGCCGAGCGCCTGCTTGCCGTTGAGCTCGTGGGACCCGGCCGGGAGACGCAGATGGCTCTCCTTGTCGGAGATGGCCTTGGTCGTGGTGACCGTGACGCCGCCGAGGTCGTCGATCAGCTTCTGGAAGCCGCTGAAGTCGATCTCGATGTAGTGGTCCATGCGGATGCCGGTCATGGACTCGACGGTCTTCACCGCGCAGGCGGCGCCGCCGGTGGAGTAGGCGGAGTTGAACATCGCGTCGGAGACCGCGCCGTGGACGGTGCCCTGGGAGTCGGTGCAGGAGGGCCGCTTGACGAGGGTGTCCCGGGGGACGGAGACCACGCTGGCCCGCTTGTGGCCCTTGTACACGTGGACGATCATCGCGGTGTCGGAGCGGGCGCTGCCGTCGTCGGTGCCGCCGCCCAGCTTCTTGTTGGTGCCGGAGCGGGTGTCGGAGCCGAGGACCAGGATGTTCTCCGAGCCGTTGTCGACCTTCAGGGGCCGGTCGCTGCCGAGCGCCTGGTTGATGTCGACGCTCTTGAGGTTGCCGTTGAGCTTGAAGAACAGATAGCCCGCTCCGGCGCCGCCGAGCGCCACGACACCCGCCGCGGTCCAGGCCGTGACGAGCAGGGCCTTGCTCCGCGCGCTGCGGGGCTTGCGGCGGCTGCCCTTCGGGCGGGGCGGGGTGCTGTTGCCGGGATCCCCCGGTATGGCGGGCTCCGGCGTGCTCTCGGCAGGCATGTGTTCCTCGGCTTCCTCTTTGCGGTCGGTTACCCCCTGCTTTCAGGGCCAGGCCCATCTGGTCGTGACGAGGCGTACCGCTCCATGGTCACTCCGTACGGTCAGACGGGGAAACCCGGGAAAGGGTTGCACGACGCGAAGTGCCCACCGCGTGACGCGATGGGCACTCCGTGTGCTCGACTTGCGCTCGGCCTGAGCGGGGGGAACCCCGCTCACCTGCGACGTCAGCCGAAGATGTCGTACTGCTTGAAATCGGTACCTACCGACTTCCTTGTGGCAAAGATCTCGCTGGTGGCCTTTCCGGTCCCGGCGTACAGGTAGAGCGTGCCGCCGGGGGTGCGGGCCAGGAAGTCGGCCTTGCCGTCGCCGGTGATGTCGCCGACCGCGTCGAAGGCGTTGTAGCCGGTCCACGCGCTGCGCACCTTGATCCGGGAGGAGAACGCCCCGGATCCGGTCTTGCCCGTGCCCTTGTACAGGTACAGGTCGCTGCTGCCCGACAGGCGGGCGAGCAGGTCGGGCTTGCCGTCGCCGGTGAAGTCACCGTGCGCGCGGATGGAGTTGTACTGGTTCCAGCCGGTGCGGACCTGGATGCGCGCGGAGAAGGTGCCGTTGCCCTTGCCCGGGTACTCCCACATCGCTCCGGCGGAGTCGACGGAGAGCATGTCGGGCAGGCCGTCGCCGGTGATGTCGCCGGGGGCCATGATCCGGGTGCGGCTCTTCCAGTTGGTGAAGATCTTGTCGGTCGACCAGTCGTCGACCGACTTCACGTAGTGCATCCAGAAGACGTCGCCGCTGGTGCTGTCGCGCACCACGAGGTCCTGGTAGCCGTCACGGTTCAGGTCGGCCTGGACGACGGAGTTGACGCCGTCCCAGTTGCCCCACGTCACGCGCGCGGCGAACGAGGTGCCGTTGGAGTTCTTCGAGTAACCCGTCTTGGTCGACGAGTTGCGGACCCACAGGTCGGCCTTGTGGTCGCCGCTCAGGTTGGTGTCCTCGACACGCGGGTAGGCGGCGCCGACGTAGGTGGTGACCTTCGAGAAGACGCTGTACGCGCCCTTCGCGACACAGTCCTCGACACCCCAGGACACGACACCGACGATGCGGCCGCTCACGATCAGCGGGCCGCCCGAGTCACCGTTGCAGGCCGTGGTGGTGCCGGCGTCCGTGCCGGTCGCCTTGGTGCCCGCGCAGACCATGTGGCCCGCGACGAAGTCGGTGCCGTACGTGGTCTTGCAGGTGGTGTCCGAGTTGATCGGCAGCGTGGCCGTCTTCAGCGTCTCGGAGATGTCCTGCGTGGTGGAGGTGGTGCGGCCCCAGCCGTAGAGCGTGGCCTTGGTGCCGGACGCGTACGACGTGGTGTCGCCCGACGTCGTCATGCGGATCGGCTTGGCGCTGACGGGGTTCGCCAGCGTGATGATCGCGATGTCGTTGTCGATGGTAGTCGAGCTGTACGACGGGTGGTTCCACTGGCGCCAGGGAGCGCTGACCGTGGCCCCCGACGGCAGCGTGCTGCCGCTCGCGAGCTGGGCCGTGCCGGTGACGACGGCGCCGTTGGCCTTCCAGTCGTAGCCCTTGACGCAGTGCGCGGCCGTGAGGATCTTCGTCGGCGCCACGACGGAGCCGCCGCAGAAGAAGCCGAAGTCGTCGGTCTTGCTGGTGGTGCCCTTGTCGTCGTAGTACCAGAGCTGCGCCATCCACGGGGCCGTGGAGATGGTGGTCGTGGTACCGCCGATGATCTTCGGGTCGACCTTCGCCGTGTTCGTTCCGGCGCTCAGGGACGCCTTCTGGGTCGTCCGGCCCGCGACGTCGTCGCCGGCGACGGCGCCCGCCACACGCTTCTCCAGCTCGGCCTGGGACGGCGTCGAGTGGGTGGGCCGCACGGTCGGAGTCGGCGGCGTCGTGCTGGGCGCGGCGTTCGCGGACGACATCAGCAGCGCGCCGGCGACCACCGCGGCGAGGCCCGCCGCGGCGACCGGAACGACGATCCGTATGCGGCGCCTGTGCCTACCGCCCCCGGACGTGGACGTATCCACTCAAGTCCCCCCTCAGAGATAAGAGTTCAGATCTGCTTCAGCAGATGTTCAAGGGCGCGATCGTACACGTGTGCCGAACAGCGCAAAGGGCCGCCCCCGTCACCTGGGTGACGGGGGCGGCCCTTTGCGGTTTCCACCCTGCGAACTCCGGTCGCGGACGACCTCGGTCGCGAAGACGTCAGTCGTTGTTGTTGCCCGGCGACGGCGTCGTCTTCTGGATCTGGAGCAGGAACTCGGCGTTCGACTTCGTCTGCTTCATCTTGTCGAGCAGCAGCTCGATCGCCTGCTGCTGGTCGAGCGCGTGGAGCACGCGACGCAGCTTCCAGGTGATGGCGAGCTCGTCACTGCCGAGCAGCAGCTCTTCCTTGCGGGTACCGGACGCGTCGACGTCCACCGCCGGGAAGACCCGCTTGTCGGCGAGCTTCCGGTCGAGCTTGAGCTCGGCGTTGCCGGTGCCCTTGAACTCCTCGAAGATGACCTCGTCCATGCGCGAGCCGGTGTCGACGAGCGCGGTGGCCAGGATGGTCAGCGAGCCGCCGTCCTCGATGTTGCGCGCGGCACCGAAGAAGCGCTTCGGCGGGTAGAGCGCGGTCGAGTCGACACCACCGGACAGGATGCGGCCGGAGGCCGGGGCGGCGAGGTTGTACGCACGGCCCAGACGCGTGATCGAGTCGAGCAGCACGACGACGTCGTGACCCAGCTCCACCAGACGCTTGGCACGCTCGATGGCGAGCTCGGCGACCGTGGTGTGGTCCTCGGCCGGACGGTCGAAGGTCGAGGAGATGACCTCGCCCTTGACCGACCGCTGCATGTCGGTGACCTCTTCCGGACGCTCGTCGACCAGGACGACCATCAGGTGGCACTCGGGGTTGTTGATGGTGATCGCGTTGGCGATCGCCTGCAGGATCATGGTCTTGCCGGTCTTCGGCGGGGCCACGATCAGACCGCGCTGGCCCTTACCGATCGGCGCGACGAGGTCGATGATGCGGGTGGTCAGCACGCCCGGGTCGGTCTCCAGACGGAGCCGGTCCTGCGGGTACAGCGGCGTCAGCTTGTTGAACTCGGGCCGCCCGCGCCCGGATTCGGCGGCCATGCCGTTCGCCGAGTCGAGGCGGACCAGCGCGTTGAACTTCTCGCGGCGCTCGCCGTCCTTGGGCTGCCGGACCGCGCCGGTGACGTGGTCACCCTTGCGCAGACCGTTCTTGCGGACCTGGGCGAGGGAGACGTACACGTCGTTGGGACCCGGGAGGTAGCCCGACGTACGGATGAACGCGTAGTTGTCGAGGATGTCGAGGATGCCCGCGACGGGGATCAGCACGTCGTCGTCGGCGACCTGCGGCTCGGCGATCTCGTCGCGTCCACGACGGCCACGGCGGTCCCGGTAACGACCGCGCCGGCCGCGGCGGCCGCCATCGAAGTCGTCGTCGTCCTGCGGGCCGTTGTCACGCGGGCCGTTGTCACGCGGGGCGTTGTCGCGGGGCTGCTGACGGTCCTGACGGCCGCCGCCCTGCTGCTGACGGTCCGGGCGCTCCTGGCGCTCCTGACGGTCCGGGCGCTGCTGGCCGGCACCCTGGCCGCCCTGCTGCTCGTCGCCCTTGGCCGGACGGCGGTCGCGGTCACGGCCGCCCCGGTCGCGGTCACGGCGGTCGCGGCGCTCACGACGGCCCTCGGCGCCCTCGGCGCCCTCGGCGTCGCCCTGCGTCTCGGCCTTCGGCTCGCTCTTCGCCTCGGCGGTGACCGTCTCGGGGCTGCCCGCCTCGGCGGTGGCACGGCGACGGCGGCGCTCGGCGGGGGCGTCGTCCGCCCCGCGGTCGGCCTCGCCCGTACGGGAGGGACCGCCGGCCGGCTGGCCGGGGATCTCGATCTGCTGCTGGGCCACGGCCTTCTCGGCGGCCTTCTCGGCCTTGTCCGCGGCCGGGGCGGCGACCTCGTCACCCGTACGGGCCTTGGAGGTGGCGCGGCGCTTCGGCTTGGTCTCGGCGGCGTCGTCGGACGCGGCCTTGGCCGGGGCACCCCCTCCGGCCTGGGCCTCCTTGATGACCTCGATCAGCTGGCTCTTGCGCATCCGCGCGGTGCCCCTGATTCCGAGGCCGGATGCGACCTGCTGCAGCTCGGCCAGCACCATGCCGTCGAGGCCGGTACCGCGGCGTCGCCTGGAGCCGGCACCGGTGGCAGGCGCGGAGGCGTCCGTGGCGGGCGCGGCAGCGGTCTCCTCGACACGTGCGCCCATCAGATCGGTGGTGTCGCTCACGAAGGGTCCTTCCCTGGAGCGGACGTCGGCCTGTCTGGCTCGGCGACCGGTTGTGCTGTCCGGCATTGGCCCTTGCTGTGTGGACCGTGCCGGGGCGGTGGTCCGCCAAAACGGCGGAAGACATTGCTGGTGATGACGATTCCAAAGCCGTGCCACTGAGATTCGGTGTCATCGGCTCGGTCACGCCGGTTCCGGAGCGTGCTCAGCACTGCTCAGCGCATAGCACCCAATGCAAGGCACGTAGCAGTTTGGGAGGCTCCCGGAAGAATGGGTGTCCCGGACAGGGACGCGAAGCACCTCGCCATGGTGGGGTCGGGTGCAGACTTGAGGTTAACACTACCGGATCCAACAAACATTCCCCCTCTCCAAATCCGGCAACCGTGCGTCGTCAATCGACCTCGACAGGTGCCAGGGGCAGCACGCACGCCCCCTGGGCGTCGAGGTCCAGACGGTTGGCCGCCCAGCCCTGACCTGCGAGATCGGCCACCTTGTCGGCCGACGCGCGGTCCGCGAGCGCGAGGACCGTGGGTCCCGCGCCGGAGATCACGGCCGGGATGCCGTCGGCCCGCAGACGCTCGACGAGCGCGGCGCTCTCCGGCATCGCCGGGGCGCGGTACTCCTGGTGCAACCGGTCCTCGGTGGCGGGCAGCAGCAGCTCGGGGCGACGCGTCAGCGCCTCGACGAGCAGCGCGGCACGGCCCGCGTTGGCGGCGGCGTCGACATGCGGGACGGTGCGCGGCAACAGACCGCGCGCGGTCTCGGTGAGCACGGGCTTTCCGGGGACGAAGACCACCGGAACGATGGAGTCCGCGGGGTCCATCCTGATGGCGCGCGCGGCGCCGGACTCCATCCAGGAGAGCGTGAACCCGCCGAGCAGACAGGCCGCGACGTTGTCGGGGTGCCCCTCGATCTCGGTCGCGAGCTCCAGGAGCGCGGTGTCGTCGAGCCTGCTGTCCCCGCCTATGGTCACCGCGCGGGCGGCGACGATGCCGGCGCAGATGGCGGCCGACGAGGAACCGAGACCCCGGCCGTGCGGGATGCGGTTGGCGCACACGATCTCGAGGCCGCGCGGCTGTCCGCCGAGCAGGTCGAAGGCGGTGCGCAGGGAACGTACGAGGAGATGCTTCTCGTCGCGCGGCAGCGTCTCGCTGCCCTCACCCGCGATGTCGATGTGCAGTCCTGAGTCGGCCACCCGGACGACCACGTCGTCGTAGAGCCCCAGTGACAGGCCGAAGGCGTCGAAACCCGGGCCGAGGTTGGCACTGGTGGCGGGGACGCGCACCCGGACGGCGGCGGCGCGGAACGCTGGACCGGCCATCGCTCGATGACTCTCCTTGAGCTGCGTGATGTACGAGATTGACGAAGAACTGCGAGATGAACCACGACGAACGGGCACGTGGACCCGGGGTCCGCAATGACCGCGCGACACCGCGGCATATGCGGCGGGCGGGTTCGGTACAGCCTATCGAAGGAAGGTTCTGTGGCGACATAGGGCGCACAGGAGGCGCACGATGCGTGTCGTAAGCCCCTCGTGCACCCCCCGTCGGGTCGGCAGGGGGATGACCCCCGCGAGCGGACGGTTTCCGTCGACTTTCCGCCGGTTTCCCGCCCGTTCGCGGCGAGTTCCTCACGGGCGGCCGGTCCCCGCCGCTCCGGGCGGGGCCACCGGCCCCACCCGTTCGCGTCACCGCCGGCCTGCCCGTCACCGACGGATTCACGCCAGAAAGAGCGGGAGTTCCCGCCATTCCGAGCCCGGCGACACGCCCATCGGGGCCTGCCGTCACGCCGGACCGGTTCTGAACCTTGAGCCGGGCAGGTCCCGACCTTGGGCCGGACCCGGCCCTGAACCGCGACCGGGCCGGCCCTGAACCAGGGCTGGACCGGCCCTGAACTCGGACCGGACCGGTTCTGGACCACAACCGCACCGGACCCGGGCCTACGCCAGGCCGAGCCGTTCCGCCGCCGTCGCCGCGTCCACCGGGACCGTGACCGGCTGGGGAGCGCCCGCGACGGCCCAGTCGGGGTCCTTGAGACCGTTGCCGGTGACGGTGCAGACGATGCGCTGACCCGGGTCGACCTTGCCCTGCTCGGCGGCCTTCAGCAGACCGGCGACGGACGCGGCGGACGCGGGCTCGACGAAGACACCCTCCTGCGCCGCCAACAGCCGGTAGGCGCGCAGGATCTCACGGTCCGTCACCTCGTCGATGAGACCACCCGACTCGTCCCGCGCGGCCAGCGCGAACTGCCACGAGGCCGGGTTGCCGATCCGGATCGCGGTGGCGACGGTCGACGGGTCCTTGACGATCTCGCCGCGCACGATGGGCGCGGAGCCGGACGCCTGGTACCCCCACATGCGCGGGGTCTTCCCGGCGACGCCGTCGGCGGCGTACTCCTTGTACCCCTTCCAGTACGCGGTGATGTTGCCCGCGTTGCCCACCGGAAGGACATGGATGTCGGGCGCGTCGCCGAGCATGTCCACGATCTCGAAGGCGGCCGTCTTCTGGCCCTCGATACGCACCGGGTTCACCGAATTGACCAGCGCCACCGGGTAGTTGTCGGACAGCGAGCGCGCCAGCGTGAGGCAGTCGTCGAAGTTGCCGTCGACCTGGAGGATCTTGGCGCCGTGGATGAGGGCCTGGCCCATCTTGCCGAGCGCGATCTTGCCCTGCGGCACGAGGACGGCGCAGACCATCCCGGCGCGTACCGCGTAGGCGGCGGCGCTCGCCGACGTGTTGCCGGTGGAGGCGCAGATGACGGCCTTCGCGCCCTCCTCCTTCGCCCGCGTGATGGCCATGGTCATTCCGCGGTCCTTGAAGGACCCGGTCGGGTTGGCACCCTCCACCTTCAGGTGGACCTCGCAGCCCGTGCGCTCGGAGAGCACCTGCGCGGGCACGAGCGGCGTACCGCCCTCACGGAGCGACACGACCGGCGTGCTGTCGGACACCGGAAGGCGGTCCCGGTACTCCTCGATGATTCCGCGCCACTGGTGGGTCATTGCTCGTTACTCCCCTTCAACCCGCATGATGCTGGAGACACCCCGCACGGTGTCGAGGCCGCGCAGCGCCTCGACGGTACCGGCGAGGGACGCGTCGGAAGCGCGATGGGTGACGACGACGAGGGAGGCCTCGCCGTCCTTGCCCGACTGGCGCACGGTGTCGATGGACACCCCGTGCTCGGCGAAGACGGTGGCGACCTGGGCGAGGACACCGGGCTTGTCGGCCACGTCGAGGCTGATGTGATACCGCGTGACGACCTCGCCCATGGGCGAGACGGGGAGCTGCGCGTACGCGGAGTCGCCGGGGCCGGTCGCACCGCCGAGCCTGTTGCGGCAGACGGCCACCAGGTCGCCGAGGACGGCGGACGCGGTCGGGGCGCCGCCGGCGCCCGGCCCGTAGAACATGAGCTGGCCGGCGGCCTCCGACTCGACGAACACGGCGTTGTACGCGCCGCGCACGGAGGCGAGGGGGTGGGTCAGCGGAATCATCGCGGGATGGACGCGCGCCGTCACCGAGCCCCCGTCGGCGGCCCGCTCACAGATGGCGAGCAGCTTGATGGTGCAGCCCATCCCCCTCGCCGAGGCGAAGTCGGCGGCGGTGACCTCGGTCATGCCCTCGCGGTAGACGTCGTCGAGACGCACCCGCGTGTGGAAGGCGATCCCGGCGAGGATGGCGGCCTTGGCGGCCGCGTCGAACGCCTCGACGTCGGCGGTGGGGTCGGCCTCGGCGTACCCGAGCGCGGTGGCCTCGTCGAGGGCCTCCTGGTAGCCCGCCCCCGTGGAGTCCATCTTGTCGAGGATGAAGTTGGTGGTGCCGTTGACGATGCCCATCACCCGGTTGATCTTGTCGCCGGCGAGGGACTCGCGCAGCGGCCGGATCAGCGGGATGGCGCCGGCGACGGCGGCCTCGTAGTAGAGGTCCTTGCCGTGCTCCTCGGCGGCCGCGTGCAGGGCGGCACCGTCCTGGGCGAGCAGGGCCTTGTTCGCGGAGACGACGGAGGCGCCGTGCTCGAACGCGGTGGTGATCAGCGTACGGGCGGGCTCGATGCCGCCGATGACCTCGACGACCACGTCGATGTCCCCGCGTTTGACGAGGGCGGTGGCGTCGGTGGTGACCAGGTCGGGGTCGATGCCCGCGCGCACCTTGGAGGGCCGGCGGACGGCGACCCCGGCGAGCTCGACGGGGGCGCCGATCCTGGCCGCGAGGTCGTCGGCGTGCGTCGTCATGATGCGCGCCACCTCTGAGCCGACAACCCCGCAGCCCAGCAGCGCCACCTTCAGCGGACGCGTACGCATCATCCGACCTCGTTTCCTCATACCGTCTTCGGTTGGACCAGTCTCACTCACCGGACGGGAGTTTCTACCCTTCGTCCGGATCGTGAGACGTCCATTTCATTTTTCTGGTAGGTGACGGCAGGAGATCTTCCGTCCCGGTCCGCACCCGCCGGATCCGGTCCATCCGATCACCTGACGTCACCCGTTGTCGCCCGACGTCACCCGACGTCGAGACGCAGGAGGTCCTCCTCCGTCTCACGGCGGACGATCACGCGCGCCACGCCGTCCTTCACGGCGACGACCGGCGGGCGCAGGGCGTGGTTGTAGTTGCTGGCCATGGACCGGCAGTACGCGCCGGTGGCCGGCACCGCGATCAGGTCGCCCGGCGCGAGGTCGGCCGGCAGGAACGCGTCCTTGACCACGATGTCCCCGCTCTCGCAGTGCTTGCCGACGACGCGCGCGAGCATCGGCTCGGCGTCGGAGGTGCGCGAGACGAGGGCGACGCTGTACTCGGCGTCGTACAGCGCGGTCCGGATGTTGTCGGACATGCCGCCGTCCACCGAGACGTAGGTGCGCAGCCCGTCGAGCGGCTTGATCGTGCCGACCTCGTACAGCGTGAACGCGGTCGGGCCGACGATGGCGCGACCCGGCTCCACGGAGATCCGCGGCGTACGCAGCTTCGCGGCCTCGCACTCACGGGTCACGATCTCGCTCAGCGCCTTGGCGATCTCGTGCGGCTCGCGGGGGTCGTCGTCGCTGGTGTACGCGATGCCGAGACCGCCGCCGAGGTCGATCTCGGGCAGCTCGACCCCGTGCTCGTCCCGCACGGCGGCCAGCAGCGCGACGACGCGCCGGGCCGCGACCTCGAACCCGGCCATGTCGAAGATCTGTGAGCCGATGTGCGAGTGGATGCCGACGAGTTCGAGCGCGTCGAGCGCGAGCGCCCGCCGTACGGCTTCGGCGGCCTGCCCGTCCGCGAGCGCGATCCCGAACTTCTGGTCCTCGTGCGCGGTGGCGATGAACTCGTGCGTGTGCGCCTCGACGCCCACCGTCACCCGGATCTGCACCCGCTGCCGCGTGCCCAGGGACTGCGCGATGTGCGCGACCCGCACGATCTCCTGGAAGGAGTCGAGCACGATGCGCCCGACCCCGGCCTCGACGGCGCTGCGGATCTCGTTCTCGGACTTGTTGTTGCCGTGGAAGGCGATGCGGTCGGCGGGCATCCCGGCCGACAGGGCGGTCGCCAGCTCACCCCCGGAACACACGTCCAGGTTCAGCCCCTCCTCGTGCAGCCACCGTACGACGGCACGCGAGAGGAAGGCCTTGCCCGCGTAGAAGACGTCCGCGTCGTGCCCGAACGCGGTGCGCCAGGCACGCGCCCGCTCCCGGAAGTCGTTCTCGTCGAGGAAGTACGCGGGAGTGCCGAACTCCTCTGCCAGCGCGGTGACTTCGAGTCCCCCGACGCTCACGACACCGTCTTCCGTACGGCTGACGGTGTGCGACCACACCTTCGGGTCGAGGGCGTTGAGGTCGGCGGGCGGGGCGCTGTAGTGGCCCTCGGTCAGGACGTCGGCGTGACGGGGGCCGGCGGGGTGTGCGGAACGGCTCATGTCTGCGGTGCTCTCTACTTCGTCAAAGGTATTCGGGTGCGCTGATGCCGAGCAGGGACAGGCCGCCGGCCAGCACCGCCCCGGCGGCTTCGGCGAGCGCGAGCCGGGCACGGTGGGCGGCCGAGGGTTTCTCGTCGCCGAGCGGCAGCACGGCGTACTGAAAACCGAGAAGTGCGTCAGCGGTCACGACAAGCTGCCGCGCCAGCCGGTCGGGCGCCCGATGCCGCGCGGCGAGACGCAGGGCATGCGGATATTCGGCCAGGGCGGCGAGGAGGTCGGCTTCGCCGGGGGCGGGGGTGGGGTCGGAAGCCCGGAGGGGGGCGCCCGCGGGTACGGCAAGCGGGTCTACACCCCTGGGGGCACTGGTGTAGCCGAGGGTGGCGGCGTTGCGGTGCAGGGCCCGGGTGCGGGCGTGGGCGTAACGGACGCGGAAGAGAGGGTTGCTCTCGCGCTGGAGGAGGTGATCGGCGCTGATCCGGGGCCGGTCGTGCGACGCGGGATGGAGCAGCGCCCAGCGGGCGGCGTCGTGACCGAGAGGGGCGGGGTCCTCGGGCGCGGGCACGGGCCGAAGATTCACGGGCTCGGAGTGCCGGACCTCGGCACGGCCGCCCTGGGTGGCGACGATCCGTACGAGGGTGTCGGCGACGATCTCGGCCCGGGGGTCGTACGGCACGCGCAGCTCGACGACCTGCCCGGTCAGGGAGTCGCCGTGCCCGTACCGCGTGCCCTGCTCCAGCACCGCCTCCACCAGATCGGCGGAGGCGCCACCCGCGAGGGTGATGTTGAGGAACCCGGGTCCGGTGACGGTCACGTCGGCGACGCCGGGTTCACGCGCGATGTACGTCCGCAGGGTCTCGGCGACTTCGAGCGCCGGCCGCCGAGCCTGCCCGGCCAGCCGCAGCGCGATGGTGCTCGCGTAGTCCCCGCACCCACCGGGCCCCGGCGGCTCGACGACAACACGCTCGGGCACCGAGACACCGCCCAGTTCCCCCACGTCGACAGCACGACGCACCGCGCGCAGCACGGTACGGGAGAGCTCGACGGGGGTCACGGGACAAGCCTAGGGGAGGAGGGGGGTGGGAAAGCGAGCCGATTTGGGCGATGGTCCGGGATGTGGACGGGGGCGTCGGCGGACGGGGGGCCGCGGGGACGGTTGCCGGGGCCGCTCGGCGGAGCGCGATTGTGGTTGCGATGGCGGTTGCGGTTGCGGCTGCCGGGGTCGGTTGGGATACGGATGCCCGGGAGCCGGCCGGACAGGGACCACCGACGTGCGGTCGAGCCGCGACGGAGCCGGACCGGGCGAAACAGGGGGCCTCGACCTATCGGTATATCGGCGCATCGGCGGCTGAGCCGTCGGAATCCGCGAACGTGCGGAGCAGGAGCAAGGCGGCCGCCGGGCACACAAAAGGACGAACCCCCGGTCCGGCGTATGAACGAATGACGGTCGGCCTCACCCGGGCTGCTCGGGCCTCACGACCAAGCCTCCCGATGCCGACACGGCTCATTGACCGGGACCGGTACTTACGAAGCGACGACGCGACTCGGTGACGACCGGCACCCCGCCCCGCTCGGTGACGCGATCCGGGACAACCGATTGCCCCGCCCACTCGGTGACGACCGGTACCCCGCCCACCCGGTGACGCGACTCAGTGATGACCGGTGCGCCCCGCGCCCTCGGTCTCCTCGACGGCGCCACCGGCGACACCGGCGCCCCCGCCCGAATCACGCCCTTCCATCAACTGCCGTACGAGACGGACGAGTTCGGACGGCTCGAAGGGCTTGGCGAGAAAGGCGTCGACACCGACGTCGAGCCCGCTCTCGACCTCGTACTGCGTACAGGCGCTGACGATGGCGAGGGGAAGATTCCGGGTCCGGGGATCGGCCCGCAGCCGAGCGGCGGTACGCAGACCGTCGAGCCGGGGCATCACGACGTCGAGGGTGACCACATCGGGCCGAACCTGATGGATGACGTCCAGACACTCGGCACCGTCAGCCGCGGTCACGACCTCGAGACCCTCCAGCTCGAGGTTGACCCTGATCAGTTGCCGGATGACCTTGTTGTCGTCCACAACAAGCACCCGACCGGACACGCCTGGCACAACTCGAGAGTAGGTCCGCGCCCACCGCCGCGTCCGGGTTTTCCCCACTTCCACCCCGTGCGGCCGCGCCCCCCGAGCCACCCCCCACCCCACCACCATTGCCGCCCCCCACTCCACTCCCCCACTCGCCCCTCACCCCTCCCTCCGACCCCCGCAACACCACCCGCCCCCGACCAAAAGACGTGGCGATCACCCCTGAAAGAGCTGGTAGGGTTCTACCCGTCGCCGCACAAAGCGCCCGACACGCCCCCGTAGCTCAGGGGATAGAGCAACGGCCTCCGGAGCCGTGTGCGCAGGTTCGAATCCTGCCGGGGGCACCCCTCATGAGGTGCCCAAAGACCCCGTCACCAGCGGAAACGCTGAGGCCGGGGTCTTCGCGTATGTGCAGGCGGATGCAGCCCGAAGCGGCTCCATGTCAGGGTCTGTGGACGAGGCGTGGACGGGATCTTCCGAGATTGCCGCAGGTGAGCGTCCGGAAACGATGAGACTCGCACCACCACCGGCTGCCCCGTCCTGGACATTGCTCATGTCGCAGAGGCCGCCAACGTCCACCCGCAAGGATGGCCGGCACTCCAGCGAGACGGACCAACTCGGGCTCACAGTCGATACGACTCGATCAAGAGCGGCCTGGTCAGCCAGACTGCTTACGACGACTGACGGTCATCGGCCCCACCGTCCCGCGGGGTGCTCCGCAGAGCTCTACGGACCTCACGCCAGGCCGAGAACAGCTCGGGGAGCTGGCGCAGCAGGGCTGCCAAAAGGGTGATGAAGAGGCCCAGGAAGCCGAAGACGGCCAGGGCGCCACTGATTGCGACGTGTTCCATGACGATGAGCATGGGTCTGGCTTCTGACCAGGGCAAACGCCGAAAGTGGGCACAGTTTTTCTGTTTTTGGGCAGGACGAGGTTACGGCCGTATGTAGCTCTACGGCCACGCTCCTGCAATTCGAAGGAGCCGTGAACTGCGCTGATCCAATTCTTCGGCAGCCACACGCTTATTTAAGCGACTCCGCTTGAGGAATATCGACGGCTAGCGAAGTCCGCCGCGAAGTTGACCTGAAACATCTGCCCTTGGCCAGAACGGATCTCTTGACAGCCAACTGAAGGCGCCTCAACCCTGAAAGCTGTGACGGCACTGGTCAATGAAGCATGGGCGCTGGAGATTACGGATAGTTCACGCATGATGCGCCGCTGGCTTCTCTGCTTGCACAAGTCGTCTTCCTCTGATCAGGCATGGAGCGCGGCGCAGATTGGCCGACCGCCGCTGCGGTACCCCCCGGTGTGACCGGTACAAGCGAGGCCCCTGGACAGGGTTCCAGGGGCCTCGGAGTCGGACGGGGCGATGTCTCACTCGTATTCGCGGAGCAGATCCTCGATACGCCGGTTAGCGACGTCCTGCCGCCCGTCAAGGCACTTCGCGTAGCGGGTCAACAGGACCTCAACACTGTTACCGGCGCGCTCGGCCACCTCGGTCGGGTCGACCCCCGCGTTGAGCCACGTCGACAGCGCCGAGTGCCGCAGGTCGTACGGGCGGCTCGCGAGCGGCGAGGCCGCAACGGCCGGCGGCAGCGCGAGGAGACGGGCCTCCTGCCAGACGCGGTAGTAGGTCGAGGACGGAACGACCGAGCCCTTCTCGCTGAAGAAGAGCCGTCCGTCGTCCGCCGTACCGAACGTCGCCAGGTGCTCGCAGAATGCGGCAACGAGGTGAGGCGGGATCGGCACCCGCCTGACGTCCTCAACCGGCCGGTTCTTCAGGCCGCGGTAGTCGTGGGTCTCCCCCGAGTCGGTCCACTGCTTGCCGACCGACGGACGAGTCCGGTGAAGCAGCGCCGTTCCCCAGCCTTGTTCGGGGAGGCTCAGGTCCGTCTCCACGAGGCCGATCGCTTCAGCCGGCCGGAGACCGCCGAAGTACATCGCAGCGAAGAGACCCACCAGACGCCGACCACGGGCCCGCCGGTAGCCGCCCACGTAGGAGACGGCCGCCAGGAGATTCCGGGCCTGCTCGGGGTTCGCGACAACGCGAGGGTCGACCTGGTTGGAGACCTTCGGCTTCTGCCAGCGGACGGCCGTGATCGGGTTCTCGCGCAACTCCCCCAGATCGACCGCGTAGTTGGCAGCGTTGACGAGGGTCCGCCGCTTACGCCGCACGGTCTCGGCTGCCGCGGCCGTGCCGTCGAGCTTGAGCTTCAACGAGTCCAACACCGCACGCGCCGTAGCCGGTTCAGCAAGATCGGCCAGCGGTCGCGACGCCTTCGACACCCAGTGCAGGACGTTCCGCACGTCGTTCGGGACGTCTCGGCCATCAGGCCCCGGCAGGACGAAGGCCCAGTTGCGGAGTGCCTGGCGGATGGCCTGATCGGACGGCCGCCCAGCCCGCTCGTCGAGGAGCTCCACGGTCACGCTGGTGAGCGATTCGTTGATGCTGTTACGCGTGTTGGGGGCAGCGTGGGGCCATTTCATGGCGAGGTACCTAAGGGCGAAGTCGTACCAGGACACAGCCGACTTCTTCAGTTCCATCGAGTCGGGCAGCCCAGACGCCTTGTCGAACTCCTCCCCGTCGCGCATCGCCCGCATCAGCTTCGAGCGGTAGTGGTCGGCGAGTGCCTTCGTGCGGAACGAGTCGGAGAAGACGTTGCCCGCCACAGACCACCGCACGCCGTACGAGGGCGTTTTCGTATCGCGCTTCCGTACGGCCCAGACCTTCACGTCGAGAGACTTCACGCCGCGGCCTCCAGCTCTCGCAGCCACGTGGAGAAGTCACTCCGCCACACCCGCAGCTCCCCGTTGGGTAGCTTGAACGCGGCCGGCCCATGCCCCAGCTCACGCCAGCGGTAGAACGTCCGTCGAGAGACCCCACCCAGCTCGCTCAGGACCTGGCGCACGGTCATCAGCTCGTCGCGCTGCTGGTTCACGTTGGTTCTCCTTCCGTACCGAGGGCGGGTCCGAGGGATGCGGCGAGCCAGGCTTCGGCGGAGGACAGACCAATCCCGGCGAAGACCCAGTGCGAGAGAACGAGGGTCGTGTCCGGCACGTCGTCGGTGATCACTGCGGCTTGGGCTCGACGCCATTCGGCGCGGGCGGTGCGGAGGGCGCCGAGGGTGGTGGAGTAGCGGCGGGACTTGGTGGAAAAGTGGCCTCGGAAGCCGAGCATGTGGGCCCAGGCCCGAAGCCGGAGATCTTCTAACTCCTTGCGCATGCCGAGCGTCCAGGCCGTTCGGATCAGCCGGCGGGCGTGGTCACTGATGTCGAACTGGGCGAGTTCGGCGAGGAACTTCAGCGGGCGGTCGAGAGCTCCCGTCGCGGTCTCGGCACCCTTGGTGGCGTACTTGGCGATGTACGAGGCGACAGCCCGCTCGGTCAGCTCCTGGCCACCGTCGAAGTCGGCGGAGCGAATCGCACGCACGTCGATCTGCTTGCCGAAGGCGAACGCGTGCGGGCGTCCGTCGACGACGGGGCCATCGACTCGGGAGTGAGCAGCAGCAGCGCCGATCGCGTCAGTGAGGAGCTCGGCAGTTGCCCAAGCCGGAGGCATGGTGTCGCCGCCCTCGGGACCGTCGATGCGGATGACGGCGTGGAAGTGGACCGCGCCGCGTTTCTGGTATTCAGCGACCTTGGCGAAGGAGACCCGGGCGAAGTCCGCGAAGTCCCGCTGGGTGAGGCCGGCCCGCTTGGCTATCTCCCGGCGGAGGTAGATGGAGAAGCGCCGCCAGAGCATTCCAGCGTGCGCGTTCCACAGAACGGCGCCCTCGTAGTCGTACGTCGCCGGGTCCAGGGGGGTACCGAGCAACTCGTCCTCGACGTCGTGCAGGAGTCCGCAGCGGCAGGCCCGGACAGTGCCGCGCCGGTCCGTCGGCCGGTTGTGGACGGGGCCGAAGCCGGGGGCTGTGAAGGTAGCGAACACCTTCGGGTGACGGGTGACGCTGGCAGGAGTGCCCTTACCACCCCGGAGTCCGGCGGTGATCAGGTGGAAGGTGTCCCGGCGGTAGGTCTCCGCGCAGGCTGGGCAGCGGGTCGCCCGGCGGTTGTTGCAGCGTACGAGGAGGTTGCCTGCCGGGAGCGAGGCCGAGTCGAGGCGGTGGAGGACACGGCCGATCTCACCGGTTCGGGTATCGACCGCGTGCTCGACGCGCTGACCGTCCAATCGCACAGGCTGTGTACAACCGCCGATGCCGCGGAGTTGTTTGACGAGGGTGGGCATGCCACCCAGGGAGACGAGCGCGCCCAGTTCTTTGACCGGGGGCGGAACGCGTCCGGTAGTAATGGGAACTGTCCTTTCGGTTTCGGTCGGGAGGTCCGCGCCTGCCGGGGCGGCGGGATGCTTGGCGGTATCGAGGCCGCCCCGGCAGGCTGGTCAGCGCTTGTGGGCGCTGTTGAGCAGAGAGCGCAGCACCAGGGCCGCGATGGAGACGGAGACAGCCGTGATGGCGACCGTGGCCAGGAGCGCGGTCAGCACGACGCCGACGACGAGGACCGCAGCGACGGCGCTCGCCCCACGGCCGACATGAGGCGAGACCGAGCGGCCGGCGGACGGCATCGGGGAGTGATCGCAGGAGCAGGCCGCCGGGGCGTGGTGATGCTCGGCCGGTCGAGCCGACGTCTGTGCGATCGGTAGCGGAGCAGCGTCGGGCATTTTCGGGCGCAGAAGCATGGTGGTTCTCCCTTCAGTGACGGGTGCCGTCGACGACGTCAACCCCGGAGCGGGTGCCGGATTCGATGGCCGGGGCGAGGAAGGTCTGAGAGAGCAGGAAGCCGAACAGGGCGATCACGACGGCCACCCACATCCGGACACCGAGGAACTTGATCGCGGCCCAGGCGATGAGGCCGAGGACGAAGACGAGAGGCAGGCTGACGGTCACGGCGATCTCCTCAGCGGCCCGAGCAGCGGTGGGTGCGGGCCGCCAGCTCGGCGGCGGCACGGCTGTCGTAGTCGGTCGAGAAGCCGCAGCGCGGTGCCGTGCAGGCGGCGGTGTGCTTCTCGCGGCCCCGGCCGTCGTAGTACGTGGCAACCTGAACGGGGCCGATGCGGATCACTCGGCGAAAGCGGGGGTTGGCGGGCATCAGGGCAGCTCCTTCGGGGTCTCGTGGTTCTCGCCGGTGAAGTCGGCGACGTGGTCGAGCAGCCACCGCCGGATCTCCTCGCCCTCGATGTCGTCGGCGATGAGGATCACGGGTTCGGCGATGAGCATTGCTTCGGTGAGGCGGTTCTGGCGGGTCAGCGCGGCGGCGCGGTTGAGCGCACGGAGCGTGGACGGACGCATGGGCGGAAGTTCCCCCGGGTTCAGGTGAGTTGAGCGGCGATAGCTTCAGCGAGCGGGCCCGGGACACCGAGGCGGGCTCGCAGGGTGTCGGTGTCGATGGGCGCGCCCGTGCGGGTGTGATGCTCGGCAGCCACCTTTCGGGCGTGGTCGAGGAGCGCGGTCGGAAGCCGACCTGTCGATGGAGCGGCGAGCGCGGGACGCGAAACAGGGGCAGCCGACCGAGACGCGGGTACCGGGGGCGATCCCTGTCGCACTGCTTCGTTCGTCGTCTCGACGTCCTGCTCACGGAGGTCCGGGGCCGGATCGGCGGGTCCGTGCGCCAGCAGCGTGCCGCCGAGGAAGGCGACCGCCGGCCAACCGGCCACGACGATGCGGAGCGAGGCAGGAACGTGGTCAAGGTCGAGGAGTCCGGCCGTCGCGATGTTCGCGCCGAGACTCGCGGTGAGCGCGACCACGAACCAGCACCACCCGGCCGCCCTGGACTCCCCCAACCTCAGCCGCTTCCAGGCCGCCACCAACAGCAGATCGACGCTGATCGGGTAGGCCCACGCCTTCCAGCCGTCCTGTCCCGCGGCGACGGCCAGATCATGGAGGTGTGCGAAGGACAGAGCGGCAGCGATGACCGCTTGAACCAGTACGGCGTCCACGCGGACCGGAAACGCGCGCGCTACGGAGCGCTCGGCCACGCCGATCACGTCCTCTCATTCGGTTTCGGGCATGGCGGGGGTCGGGACTTGGCACGAGGCGGTCGCGCCGGCCGTCGGGGCAGTGGGTCAGCCGGTCGCCGGATGCGGCTTGGCCACGGCAGTCGGACTGACCACGGGGGAAGCCGAGACGTGCGGCCGGAACGGCTTCAGAGCCGGTACGTCGGGGGCGAGCTCGGCGGTCTCGCGGCAGATCGTCGCGGCGTCGCCGAGGGAGAGGTACGGAGTGCGCATGCGTCCCCAGCCGCCGGACGTGTCACCGGAGACGGCCAGGCCGGGACGTTCGGCAGGAATGGTGGCAGCGACGCCGACAGCTTCGGGGGCGATGTCGCCGAGGGCCATTTTGGCGGAGGCCTCGTCGTTGACGCGGTGGCAGACACGGCCCGTCAGTTGAGCCCGGAGCATGGTCGCGCCCTTGCCCAGCTCGGCGCCGAAGCGCTGGCCGCAGATCTCCAGGTAGATGCCGGCTGCCCGTCCTAGCTGGGCCAGTCGGATCAGCTGGGTCACCATTTCGTCGCGCCGTTCCTCGTCCTTGCGGCTTGCCACGAGGAAGAGTTCGGCGACCTCGTCGACGAACAGCACAATCGGCGGCGGCCGTTCGTCATCCGGCAGCCCCCACACGTCGGAGGTGATCTCCTCGTCCGGGATGCCGGGCGCGATGCCCTGTCGGGCCTTGATCAGGTCGTAGCGGTCCTCCATTTCCTTGACGAGGACGGGCAGCAGCTCGGCGGCCTCGTCGGAGTCTGTGGCCAACGCCGACAGCCGCGGAGCGAAGGGCGCCAGCTCAACACCCCGCTTGCAGTCGATGCCGACCAGGGCAACCGGCTGAGCGGCCAGCTCTGTCAGCAGGTTGCGGAGGAACATCGACTTCCCCGACAAGGTCGCGCCGAGGACGAGTTCGTGAGGGACCGCTCGATAGTCGTGGACGAACACGGTCGCGTCCTCCCGCAGCGCCACCGGCACGGCGAGAAGGTCACGCACCACTCGGCGCGGCATTTTCACCGTACGCAGCACGTCGAAGCCCACCAACCGCAGCTCGACCACGCCCGGCTTGATCTCACGAACGTGGACCGCGTGGACGCCCCAGGCGTGACGCAGCCGCTCACACGAGGCAGCCACGTCCGCCGGCTCCTGGCCGGGAGCGAGCCGAAGTCGGATTCGCAGCCCCGTGGAGGTGGGACGGATCAGCCCCCGGCGCGGAGGCACCGGCCGAACTTCACGGCGGGTCGTGGCCCTCACGGCCAGGGCTCGCAGTCGGGACGGCTGGACCGTCAGCCCGCACGCGTCCATGGTGGAGCTGTACGAGCCAACCAGCCGGACCACCGACGAGGGCAGCCCGACCGTGGCCCAGTAGACCGCCGGGTGCGCCTTCCGGGTATAGACCGCCCCGCCTAATAAGGCGAGGGGTCCACCCAGTTCGGCCAGGGTCATCAGCTCGGACACGAGATCAGTTCTCCTGTCCGGTGAGGAAGACGCCCGGGACCACGGCCGCCGCCCGGTAGGCGATGCCGTGGCGAGCCTGTCCGCTGAAGACGCTCTCCCAGGGACGAGCGACGAGGCCGGGCAGGGAGACCGGAGCACCGACGGCCAGGCCGTCCGTGACCCCACTCTCCGGAACGGTCACCGCGATGAGGGAGGACTCCCCCTCGTCGATGTAGACGACGCCGACCTTCATCAGCGCCTCCCCACTGACCGCGTCCTTGGCGATCTCGCCCGTCTGCCGGTCCTTGACCTTCGGCTCAGGCGCCTCGGTCAGCAGGATCGTCGCGGACGAGGTCTCAACTCGAATTGCACGCACAGAATCCTCCTTCATAGACACCCGCCAGACGACCTGACAGGTTGACTTAGCAAGTTCGAAGTTAAGGAAGTCAGGTTGACTTGTCAAGTGGCCTCGCTGCCACCCCAGTTGAGGTTTCTGGGACATGACCTGCTCAGCACCAGCTCGACCATTTTTCGGGATCCAAGCCCGGGCTTGTGGCGATCAGCATCTAACTGCCCCTGCCATCGAGATACGGCTCACGCTGAGCACTCGAATCCGTCGACCTCGCCGCGATAGTGGGTGGCCATGGCTGCTGCGTACCAATCCGGGACCGCCCCCCGGAACACCTGGGAGAGGTACGAGTCCAACGCATCGTCGACTCTCAAGAACGGACCGAACTCCGCACGCCACGCGTCGCGGGCCGATGCGTTCGGGAAACCTTGAAATACCGCCACCTCCGGGTCGCGCTCACCCCAACATCCCCACATCCCCGAAGAGCCCGTCACCGCAACTACGTTCGCCATGATGGTGATCGAGTCAAGGGCATCGCCATCTGGCGTGAAACCGACGGCGTCCCAGTAGTCGTCTCCGCTGGCCTCCGCTGAAAGTGACAGTGCGTGCGTGAGGGACGTGCCGTTGCCGGATTCGAGGACGAGCAGTTCGACGTGTCGATCTCCGTGCCACTGAGCCATCGCGCACAGTGCCGGCCACAGGTCCGGGGTGAGGAGGACACCGAACTCACAAAACAGCGTGTCGCCCCTGTTCTTCCGGAAGACCATCTCCGGCAGCCTCGCGTCGAGGTCGAAGACGGAAGCGCAGTGTGCGCGAACATCGCTGCTTTCAGGCAGGCGGTCTGACACGGTCAAGTCCTTCTGTGCGGGTGCGAGGCGCTGACTTATGCCCCCATACGTAAGTGATCCAGAAAAGGCGGCCGAATCCGACTCAGCCGAGCCGATAGGTGTCTTCCAGCTCCTGCCGATCAGCAGGCAGAAGAACATCCGTGACCTGCAAGGCCTGTCCGGCAACGTCACACGCGACGACCAACACGCTGAGCACCGGCCCCCCTTGAGGAATAGCCAAGAGATCAGCCTCTTCCAGGCTGGGCAGCCGGGCCGAGACGCGTTCGGTCACGTGGTCGAAGCGCACCTTCTTGCGGGTCTCCAGGTGCACACGCTGCCCCTCTCGCAGTGGAGACGAGGCAGAGAGTTCAGTCCCGTCGGCCAGGCCGGCCGGGAAGTACGAGGAAGAGAGCTCGACCGGCTCGCCGTCCTGTTCCACCAATAGCCGCCGAACCAGGACCGTCGCGCTCTTGGGCACGCCGAGGAGGGAGGCGACCCTAGGCGGTACGGGCACCTGCTCGACCTGGACCAGGCGACCTTGAACCGAGGATTCGTCACGCTCCAGCGCCTCGCGTCCTCGCTGGTCCTTCTGCTCGACGACTTCCGGCCGCCCCCGGACGATGGTGCCGAACCCTTGCCGGGACTCCAGCCAGCCATCCCGCTTCAGCAGCTCCAGCGCGCGGACAACAGTGGGCCGAGACATCCCGAAAGCTTGGACCAGCTGATTTTCACTCGGGACCAGGCTCCCCGGCGGGTACGTACCGTCCTCGATACGTCCCTGGAGCGTCTGCGCCAGCCGCACATACTTGGGTGCAGCCACCTCGTACGCCATAGCCCCGCCTAGTGAGAATCCGCCAAGTCAACCTGTCAACCAGCCTACTCACGTGAGTGGGCGCTGAAAACCCGCGGACCCATCGGCGCTACAGACTCAAACGACTTCACGGCTTCCAGGCTTCGTCGATCTGGAACCACACAACCGTGCCACCGAAACGGCTGGGGCCCGCAGCCCACGAGTCCGCGAGCGCGTTGACCAGGCAAAGCCCCCTGCCGTGTGCATCGTTGGCCCTGGGGCTGCGCAGCCGGACATCCGCCGGGAACCCGGGGTTATGGACGTCAACCCGCAGGGACTCCCCCAGCCGCGACCACTCGACCCGGACCCGCCAGGGCTCTTCGGCCTCCCCGTAGAGAATCGCGTTCGTCACCAACTCGGAGAGCATCAGCACGCAGTCATCGATCGAGCAGGCCAGGTTGTACGGGGCGGTGAACTTCCGGAACCACCGCCTGGCCCGAGCTACGGACTCGGGCACGGGATAAAGGGTCATACCCCCGATCGGCGACGGTCCAGCTACCGCGGCTTCGGACTCTTCACGTGCATCCGCCATGAGCGCCACTACTCCCTACCGGTGCCGTCGCAGTCGAGACAGCGCCGCTTGGACGTAGCACGGACGCGAGCCTCGGCAGCGGAGAGCGCCAAGGCGGAGCGGGAGCTGACGTGCTTCCATCCTCGCCCCCGGCATCCACGACAGACCGCTTCCCGCGAGACGTGCCGTAACTCCCCGCGCCCCTGGCTCACGCCTGTGCCCCTTCCGGTCAAGTGGCCTTAGCCACTTACTGGATAGTGGCATTAGCCACTCGAAGCCACAAGCAGTTCTCAGAGAGAAGGCCGATTTCTAGCTGATCGGGTAGCCCTGCTCGAACGCCCAACGCCCAGGTGGGTACGTGGCCTCGGCGAACTCCAGAGGTCGATCCTGCAGGTCATAGACCACGTGATGAACGATCAAGACGGCTGCATCAGGCTCAAGTTCAAGGTCAGCAGCCTCATCCTCGGTCGCCAGCCGGGCACACATCCGGTCTTCGGCATAGCTTCCCTGGCGACCCGTCATGCTCTCCACGTACATGAGCGTCCCCTCCTGAATCCGTTCAGGATCAAGGAGCTTGGGGGCCCGCTCGCCGACATCGACACCGAACCACGAGGTCGAGATCGTGATGGGGCCGGCCTCGTTCTTGGTCACCCGGCGCCGATGAGCAGCTCGGGCTCCGGCCGCCAGACTCAGCGCATCCGCCACGTAGTCAGGCGCCTCCAGCCAGCCGGCGGAGGTGATCACCGCGTACTCGCCCGGCGTATAGATCTTGCCGGTCTGCTTGGCACGGCCGTAGAGCTCCCGAGCCCGCCGATTCACCGCGAGGCCCCGCACGTAAGTACCCGACCCCTGACGTTTCTCCACGAGCCCCTGATGACTCAGAGCCTCCAGAGACCGGGCCGCCGTAGGGCGTGAAACGCTCCAGTCCGCGGCGAGTTGACGTTCCGAGGGAACCTCGTCGCCAGGCCTCAAGTCGCCTCGCAGGATCTGATCGCGGATGTGGTGCGCGATCTGGAGGTACTTGGGCTGGGTCTCTTCGATCTGCGGCATCGGAGCCCCTCCCTAAGTGGCTATGACCAGTAGCCACTATAGGGTGAGTGGCCGGCACGGGAACCCGTACGCTGCCAGGGTGACCCGCTTGATCGTGGCAGCAGGAGGAGGGGGCGACGCAGTCGCCGCCGCAATGCTCGACGCAGCCCTCTACGGAGACGGCGGCAATCCGGCGGTGATCCTCACCTACGCGTGGGACCGCCTCCTGATCGATCCAGTGCCAGGACCACGTGGGTCGGCGAACTTCACGGGCCTACGTCCCCTCACACGAAGCGTCTGGACGGTCCCGGCCGACGCAAAGCCCATCGCTCCCGCAGGCTCGACGCTCCCCCGGCTGGCAGCCGAGCTCCCCCACACCTTCGCCCTGATCGATCCCATGCACGGCGCCGAGGGCATCACCCGCCAACTCGAAGAGCTCATCGAGCACCTGGCCCCCGAGTCCATCGACCTCTTGGACGTGGGCGGCGACATCCTCGCCAAGGGCGACGAACCCACCCTGCGCAGCCCGCTAGGCGACGCCCTCGCTCTGGCCGCATGCTGCCAAGTCAACGCACCTGTACGGCTCCTGGTCGCCGGCCCCGGCCTGGACGGAGAGCTCCCGGCCGAACTTCTGGCCGACCGCATGGGCCCCGCAACCCTGATGCTCACAGCCGAGCACGTCGAACCGATCAGCTCAGTCCTGGAATGGCACCCGTCCGAGGCGACAGCGATGCTGGCGGCCACGGCCCGCGGAGTCCGCGGCCTCTGCGAAGTCAGGGACGCCGGCCTACCAGTCCCGCTCACAGGCGAGGGCCCCACCGTCCACGAAGCGGACCTGGACGACGCCCTCAACCGCAACGAACTCGCGCGCGCCATCCTCGCAACGGAGACCCTTGCAGAGGCGGAGCAGTACAGCCGCGAAATCTGTGGATACTCCGAGATCGACTACGAGCGCAACAAGGCCAGTTGGCTCGGCAGCCAGCCGGAACGGAAGCTCGTCCCTGAGGCCACTCTCCGGCAACTCGACCAGTTCGAGGCCAAGGCCCGCGACCGCAGTGTCACGCACACGACGTTCCGCAGGCTCACCGAAGCCCTCGGCCTCAACGGCAAGCAGCGCCAGGACCTCAGAGCTCTACTACTCAGCAGCCGCCCGGAGCAGCACGAAGCTCCACTGTGGCGCATCCCAGCCGAAGTGTCGAGTCTCAGTTGATGGTTGACGGGTTGGCGTCGGGTGATGCTTGACGTCTGCCCTAGACGATCTTCCGGCGATGGTGTTCGCCGGACTTG
>NZ_JBSFZS010000070.1:0-43729 GCF_053600395.1 Streptomyces sp. NPDC005070
GGAGCCGAGCCGGTGGACTGGCGCCTGCCGTGACCTTCGACGGAGGACACGGCCGACCGCACGACGGGCGGAGCCCCGCCGTGGTGCTTGTTCCGGGTCGGCGACGGCAGGGCTTTCGCACGCGCGGGCGGCCCTTCACGGAGACACGCGACACTCCCCTCGCACGGACAACTCGACCTGAAGCAGGGCACATCACCCCGAATCACTCTCACCCGGATCGCATACGAGCGGACCCCGGCCGGCCTCCGGGTCCACGGCGGGCGACCGGTCGGCCCGTCGCGGTCGCGAACGATCACACGCGGACGGCCACGGCGGAACGGGTGGTGTGAGACCGGGCACATACGCCCCAGGTAACACGGGGTTCACATTCGGGCAACGCTCGGGAAATCGCTGGTTGACAGGCTTCCGGACATCCCCGGCGGCGCCCCAGTGCCGCAGCGCCGCAGCACCCGCAAGTGCGATCAAGACCCACCCCGAAGGATGTGGCCCGTGAGCTTCAAGGCTGAGTACATCTGGATCGACGGCACCGAGCCGACGGCCAAGCTTCGTTCCAAGACGAAGATCCTGGCCGACGACGCCAAGGGTGCGGAGCTGCCGATCTGGGGCTTCGACGGCTCCTCGACGAACCAGGCCGAGGGTCACGCCTCGGACCGCGTACTCAAGCCCGTGGCCAGCTACCCGGACCCGATCCGCGGCGGCGACGACATCCTCGTCATGTGCGAGGTCCTCGACATCGACATGACGCCGCACGCGTCCAACACCCGTGCCGCGCTGGCCGAGGTCGCGGAGAAGTTCGCCGCGCAGGAGTCGATCTTCGGCATCGAGCAGGAGTACACCTTCTTCAAGGGCGCCCGTCCGCTCGGCTTCCCCGAGGGCGGCTTCCCGGCCGCGCAGGGCGGCTACTACTGCGGTGTCGGCGCGGACGAGATCTTCGGCCGTGACGTCGTCGAGGCGCACCTGGACAACTGCCTCAAGGCGGGCCTCGGCATCTCCGGCATCAACGCCGAGGTCATGCCCGGTCAGTGGGAGTTCCAGGTCGGCCCGCTGTCGCCGCTGGAGGTCTCGGACCAGCTCTGGATCGCGCGCTGGCTGCTCTACCGCACCGCCGAGGACTTCGGCGTCTCCGCGACGCTGGACCCGAAGCCGGTGAAGGGCGACTGGAACGGCGCGGGCGCGCACACCAACTTCTCCACCAAGGCGATGCGCGAGGGCTACGACGCGATCATCACCGCGTGCGAGTCGCTCGGCGAGGGCTCCAAGCCGATGGACCACGTCAAGAACTACGGCGCCGGCATCGACGACCGTCTGACGGGCCTGCACGAGACCGCCCCGTGGAACGAGTACAGCTACGGCGTCTCCGACCGCGGCGCCTCGGTCCGCATCCCGTGGCAGGTCGAGAAGGACGGCAAGGGCTACATCGAGGACCGCCGTCCGAACGCGAACGTCGACCCGTACGTCGTGACGCGTCTCATCGTCGACACGTGCTGCACCGCCCTGGAGAAGGCCGGCCAGGTCTGATCCCGCCCAGTTGTCCCGAAGGGGCGCCCACCGTCACGGTGGGCGCCCTTTCGCGTCGCCGTCGGGCCCCGCCCGACGGGCTGACCGGCGTGGTGTCCGGTTCGCGCCGGGAAGGCGTCCGAGCAGTGAGAGGAGGGTCCTGTTACGGGGCTGTGTCTGCTTCAATGGAGTCATGTCCATCTTCCAGAAGCGCATCGCGACGGGTCGCCATGACCTCGAGCCCTTCTGGCCCTCCCGTCAGCACCACGACTTCGACCGGGTGTGTTGTCGCGCGACGAACGCGCCGGCCCTCTAAAGCCGTACACCCCGGCCTTCGGCCAGCGCGCACGACGTACGTCCTCGACGGCTCCGACCACGAACTCGCGGTCGTCGAACCTCCCGACGAACTTCTCGCGCGAAAGAGCTGACCTCTCATGGCGACCACTCGTACCCTCTCCTCCGTCGCAACCCCTCCCGCCCCTTCCACCGCCCCGGCACGGCACCGACTGCGCGCCGTCGACCGGGACGAGGACTGGGGCGCCCCCGGCTCGAACGAAGTCGCGGGCCCGGGGAACGACGGGGCCACCTTCCTCCCGCCGGGCGCCACCTGGCTGCCCGCTCCGCAGAACGCGCTGCCGGTCCTGCCGGGGCAGCCGCCGATGATCGGCTACCTGGTCCTCGTACCGGCGGACCAGCAGCGCCTGCTGCCGGTCGCCGTGACAGGCCCGGCCGAGCCCCCGGCGGCCCCCGGCGCCGTGACCGACACCGCCGGCGACGGCGCCGCCGACCCGCTGGTGCGCGTCGACACGGTGCAGCGCACCGCCGAGGTCGACGGACACGTACTGGACCTGACCTACCTGGAGTTCGAGCTGCTCGCGCATCTCGTCCGCCATCCGCACCGGGTCCACACCCGCGACCAGTTGGTCTCCACGGTGTGGGGCTACGGACATGTCGGCGACGGACGGACCGTCGACGTCCATGTCGCCCGGCTGCGCCGCAAGCTCGGCACCCAGCACCGGCTGGCGATCCAGACGGTGCGCCGGGTGGGGTACAAGTACACCCCGCCGACCGGCCGTTGACCCACAGGCCCGGAGAACCGCCCGGCCACGGCCGGGCACCGGCCGGCCCCGCGCATCTTCTGTCAGCAGATTCGCGTGCCGCGGGGCGGGCCGTGCGGGCAGAGTCGTCCGCATGACACGGAGACTTCTGATGCTGGGCGGTACGGAGTTCGTGGGGCGCGCGGTCGTGGAGGCCGCGGTCGCGCGCGGGTGGGACGTCACCGTCTTCCACCGCGGACGGCACGAACCCCCGTCCGGGGCGCGGTCGCTGCTGGGCGACCGCACCTCGCCGGACGGGCTCGCGGCACTCGCCGGGACCACGGACACGTGGGACGCCGTCGTCGACACCTGGTCGGCGGCGCCGCGGCACGTACGGGACGCGGCCCGTCTGCTGGCCGGGCGGGCGTCCCGGTACGTGTACGTGTCGAGCTGCTCGGTGTACGCGTGGCCCCGCGCCGCCGGGTACGCCGAGGACGCGCCGCTCGTGGAGGGCGCCTCGGCCGACGCGGAGGCGACCGACTACGCCCGGGACAAGCGGGGCGGGGAACTCGCGGCTGTCGAGGCCTTCGGCGGCGGTCGTTCGCTGCTCGTGCGCTGCGGGCTGATCCTCGGGCCCTACGAGAACATCGGGCGGCTGCCCTGGTGGCTGAACCGGATCTCGGCGGGGGGTCCGGTGCTCGCCCCCGGGCCGCGCGAGCTGCCGCTCCAGTACATCGACGTCCGGGATCTGGCCGAGTGGACGCTCGGCGCCGTGGAGGCGGAACTCGACGGACCGTACAACCTGGTGAGCGCCCCGGGGCACAGCACGATGGGGGCGCTGCTCGACGCGTGCGTCCGCGCCACCGGGGCGCGGGCCGAGCTCCGCTGGACGGACCCCGAGGCCGTGCTGAGCGCCGGGATCGAGCCGTGGACGCAGCTTCCGGTGTGGGTGCCGCCGAGGAGCGAGCTGCACACCTCGGTGTACTCCGGCGATGTCTCGCGGGCCCTGCGGACGGGCCTGCGGTGCCGGCCCGTCGAGGAGACCGTCGAGGACACCTGGAGCTGGCTCCGGTCACTCGGCGGTACCGCGCCCCAGCGCGCCGACCGGCCGGCGGTGGGACTGGATCCCGCGGTGGAGGCGAAGGTTCTCGGAATCTGAGGGACCCCGGCAATTCCCCGCGCCGGACCTTCCGGCGGTTCCGCGGCCCGGTCGCCGTGCCCTTCGGGGATGCGGCGCGGCGACCGGCATCACCGCGGCCGCGACGACCGAGGCCAGACCCGAACTGGGCCACCTGGCACGGCAGTTGAAGCAACCCTCAGACACCGCTCGACGGCCGGGGTGGCTCCCCTCGGACCGGAAGGCACTGAATATGAGTCAAAAATGCGCTCTCAAACCTGAATTCCGAGATCAACTCCCGGGAATTCGCGGGCTTCTGAGACCATTGTGACCGAATTGGTCTCACGACTTTCCAAGATTCTTTCGAGACCCCTGAACACCTCGCGTACCTCCCGCGTATGGAATGGAGCCGCTTCACTCCTGTCGGGCGCCTCACTGCCCCGCAAGGAAGTCAGAGGAGTTCCATGGGACGCAACATTCGAAAACGACGTTCGCCGCTGGCCGTTCGCGCCGTTGCCGCGTCGGCAGCGCTCGCGATCGGCGGGGGTGGGCTGGTCTGGGCGAATTTCTACGCCTCGGCACACGAGAGCAACTCGGGCCGGAACACGACCAAGGCCGCGCCCGCTCAGGTGGCCACCATTCAGTGTCCGGACGTCGGTCAGAAGCTGTCCAACGTTCCGAACCAGGCGCGGGGCCAGGTCGACGGGGAGCTGGCGACGCTCGACCAGCAGATCACGGCCGCCTACCAGCGGCTCGCGACCACCCGTGACGCGCAGGCGAGGGACGCGAGCTTCGTCCAGAACTCCATCCTCACGCCGCTGAAGCAGAACCGGTCGGTGATCATCGACCGGATCAAGCTGGAGATCAACCGCGTCGGCGGCAAGGCTCCGGGCTGGCTCGACGGTCTCTCCAACTGCACGGGTCAGCCTGCCGCCGGACAGACCAACGCCGGACAGAACAACGGCGGGCAGAACAACGGCGGCGCCACGGCCGCTCCGTCCGCGAGCGCGAGTGCCGGTGCGGGCACCGGCGCGAACGCGGGCGCGGGTGCCGGTGCCTCCGCGAGCGCGAGCGCCCCGGCAGGCGGCGCGCAGGCGGGCAACGGCGGACAGGCCGGCAACGGTCCGGTCGCGGCCGACTTCGTCGACATCACGAAGGTCCAGCCGAACGTCGCCGGCAAGGCCCGGATCGGGGGCGCCGGTTCGGCCGGAACGTTCTCGTCGGCCTGCGGTGTCAACGCGAACAAGAAGTTCAACACGGACAACGTGATCGTGGCGCCCGGTGTCACCAACGGCGCGCACCACCTGCACGACTACGTCGGCAACCAGTCGAACGACGCCTTCGCCAACAACGACACCTTCGCGGCGGCCCAGACGTCCTGCGCCAACCAGGGCGACAAGTCGTCGTACTACTGGCCGGTCGTGCGTATCCAGAACGGTACGCAGGACTTCGACCAGAACAACGACGGCGGCGGCAAGGAACTCAACGTCGGCCAGATCCAGCAGGTGAGGCAGGCGCAGATCAAGTTCGTCGGCAACGCGAAGAGCAAGGTCGTCGCGATGCCGAAGTTCCTGCGCATCATCACCGGTGACGCGAAGACCACGACCAACGGTCTCGCGAACGCCAACGCCCACTGGAGCTGCACCGGCTTCGAGAACAAGGTGCAGCTCACGCAGCAGTACCCGATCTGCCCGCGCGGCAGCACCGTGGTCCGCACCTTCGCCTTCCAGAGCTGCTGGGACGGCGTGAACGCGGACAGCGCGAACCACCGTACGCACGTGGCCTTCGCCGACGCCCAGGGCAACTGCGCCAACGGCTTCAAGGCGATCCCGCAGCTCACGATGCGCCTGGTCTACGGCTTCCGGGCCCCGACCCTCACCAACGGGCAGATCAAGAACGCCTACGCGGTGGACGGTTTCCCGGAGCAGCTCCACAAGGCCGCCACCGACCACGACGACTTCATCAACGTCTTCGACGAGAACCTGATGAACAAGATGGTCACCTGCATCAACAACGGTCAGCGTTGCAAGTAACACCCTGAGACGAAGGCCGGTGACGGGATCTCCCGTCACCGGCCTTCTGTCGTGTCTGCCCGGATCCTGCCCGGTCAGCCGCTGTGGCGACCGGGCCGGGACCCCGCTCCGGTCAGCCGCTGTGGTGACCGGCGTGCCCGGTCTCCGTCGCCGCGCCACCGCCGCCTCCCGCGTGGTGCGAGGCCCCCTGCTCCAGGTTCCCGCCGAGCCGGCCGCGCAGCGTCGTGACCATCTTCTGGTCCCCGACGGCGACCCACTTGGCGCCCACGAGGTACGAACCGCCGTAGTCCTTGGCCCCGTCGAGCCACTCGCGCTGGCCGCGGTCGGTGGCGAAGGTCGCCAGGATGAACTTGCCGGTGCTGATCTTGCAGACACCCTGGCGGATCTCGTCCGCGTCGGTCTGGATGCTCGGCTTGCACTTCACCTCGGCGGCCAGTTCCTCCAGACTGCCGGTCGCCGTGGCCGGGACGGTCTCCTTCGCCGCACCGTCCTTGGCGTCCGATCCGCCGCCGCAGCCGGTCAGGGCCAGCAGAGCGGCCACGGCCGCCCCGGCCAGAAGCTTCCCGCGTGTCAACCTCATACGTTCCTCCGGTACCTGTCGGCGTTCACGCCGAGAAGAGCCCCGGCGAGGGCTCTGCCTTCGATACGGCTGCGGGCACGCCCCTGCTCAATCGTGCCCCGCTGCGGACGGGAACCCGGTACCGCCCGGGACACGGCTGTGCGAGGGTGGCACCCGTGAACGAAGACTGGGAAGAGCGTACGGCGGCGGCCTGGGCCCGCTTCGACGACTACGAGGAAGAGCGGGCGGCGGACTTCCGGGCGGTGATCGACGCGCTGGTCGCCGAACTGCCCGTGGACAGCCCCCTCGGCCCTTTCGAGCAGGCCTGCGCCTGGGACTCGACGGGCCACTCCGACAAGGCCGTCCCTCTGTACCGGAAGGCACTCGCCCGCGGCCTGAGCGGGTACAAGGGCCGCCGGGCGAAGATCCAGCTCTCCAGCTCGCTGCGGAACCTCGGACAGGCGGACGAGGGCGTCAAGCTCCTCACTCCCGAACTGGTGGCCCCGTCGGACGAGTTGGACGACGCGGTACGGGCCACGCTGGCACTCTGCCTCGCCGACCTCGGCCGCGAACGCGAGGGCCTGGCCCTGGTGATCGGCGCGCTGGCCCCCCATCTGCCCCGCTACCAGCGGTCGATGGCGAACTATGCCCGCCTTCTCGTGGAACCCGGGGAATCCGCGGACTGAGTCCCCGGACGCGTCCGCGAGACCCCGCCCGGCGGCGGGGCCGGTGACCATCCGCCGATTCGCTCGTTCTGCTGAACGTGCAGTCACAGGATGTAGCCCCGCGCCCCGCACCCTCCTCCGGAGCTGTCGTCGACGTCGAGCAGGCCGAGGCCGCGCTCGTCGAGCACTACCCGCGGCTGGTCCGGCTCGCCTATCTGACGCTTCCGCCGAGCCTCGGCCGCAACCGGCGCGTGCTGACGGCGCACGCCGTCACCCAGCGCGCGCTGCCCCGGGGCCGGGCGGCGGGCGACACCTCGGTGATCCCCGCCCAGCAGGGCGGCGGGGGCCGTGACGGCGACCCGGGCTATGCCTTCGTACGCCTCCAGGTGGTGCGGATGGCGCTGGAGGCCGGGCTGCCGCTGAAGCGGTGGGCGTGGCCCAAGCGGTCCCAGCTTCCGCCGTTCCTCCCCCAGGTGTGGGGCCTGCGGCTCTTCCCGCGCTCGGGCGGGGCCGACGAACTGGCCCTGGACCAGCGGCTGTCCGCGCTCTCGGGGCCGGCCCGCGCCGCGTACGTGCTGCGCGCTCTGGAGAAGCTGACCGACCCACGGCTGCGCCAGGTGCTGTCGGCCGCGGGGGTCGAGGAGCCGGCCGCGGCGCTGAACGAGGCCTCGGCCGTCGAGGTGCCGGACGCGCTGCTCGACTCCCCCGAGTTCGACCCCTGCTCGCTGCAGGCCCGGCCCACCGATCTGATGCGGCGCCGACAGCACCTGAAGGCCGCGCTCGTCGCCACCGCCGCCGTGGCCGTGTGCGGGGCGCTGCTCGCGCTGCCCGGCGACGGCTGGGGCCCGGACGGCGCCGCGGCCCCCTCCTACGCGCAGAACCCGGCCGCCGAGGCCGCGCTCGACCCGGCCAGGGTGCAGCGGGTGGCGCCCGCGGCCTGGGAGTCCTCCGCGCGCACCGACTTCTCCGTCTGGCCCGCGCGCGGCGGTCTCGTCGACGACTCCGCGCTGCTGCGGCGCGCGCTCGCCGTCTGGGCCAGGCCCGGCGGGTCCGTCCACGTCGCGGGGACGCCGGGCACACCCTCCGGCGCCCCGCCCGGACCGCCCCAACTGCTGTACGCGGGCGATGTCGACCAGGCCCGCGTGGTGATCCTCTACGACGGTCTGCGCGTCGTGCGCTACGCCGAGCCGAAGGACGGCACGGGCGGCGCGGCCCTCGACTTCGCGCGGGTCGACGGGGCGAAGGGGGCGGAGGCGAGCGCGGTGGTACTGGGCCGGACCGACGGCAACGTCCGCTATCTGACGGCCCCCTGGGTGACCGGGGCCGCCGAGCGTGACCTGCTGAAGCCCTCCGCCGGGGCGATGGACCTCACGCTGTCCGCGGACGGCTCCACGTCCCCGATGGCCGGACCTCCGACGAGCGGCACCTGCACGTCGTGGAACGTGCTCCAGGTCGAGGACGCCTCGGGCACCCGGCTGCTGACCGACCTCGGCGAGCTGATCCCGGCCCACCTCACCGCGGGCCGGCCGACCGCGCCCGGGGAGGCGGCGGGAGCGGAGAACCTGCGGGAGTGGGCGCCCTTCGCGTGCTCGCTGGCCTCGGCGCGCTCGCAGGGCGTGCGGACCGTGAACGCCTGGGGGTACGCACGCCAGCCGCTGCCCGACGGGAGCGGATCGGCCGCCTGGGTGTGTACGCGCGCCGACACCTGGCGGGGCGGCGGCACCCGGGTGATGGCCCAGTTCCGTACCCCGGGCGGAACGTACGGGGCGGTCGTCGCGCAGGCCGAGAACTCCCCCGCGTGCGGCTCCCGCGACCCGCAGGTGCTCGCCGGTGTGCTGTGGAAGTCGGGCGCGGGGGCGTGGTATCTCCTCGCGGCCGGCGGCAAGGGCACGGCCTCGGTCGAGGCGACGGGCGGGGTGCGCGGCTCCGCGGCGGGGCCCCTGCTCACCGTACGGACGACGCAGGGAAAGCGGGCCGAGCTGAAGGGAACCCTGACGGACGGCCGGGACATCACCGGGCTGCGCTGAACGCCCGTCCATCACCATGGACCGGACACCCGGCGCGGATTGCTGACACGGACGTAAACAAGTGGGCGCACAGGGCTTCTCCGAGCGCCTACCCGTCAGTACATTGACGCCATGTCTAACACGCAGGCCCGGCAGCCCCGGCCGGTCGAGTCCGAGCGGACGGCTCTCAAGGCACGGAAGGTGTCGTTCTCGTGGGAGGACACACCGCTGCACTGGGTGCCCGACGAGCCGTTCGCCACGCACACCATGAACGTGCTGCATCTGCTGCTGCCGGCCGGCGAGCGGTGGTTCGTGCATGTGTACCGGCAGGTCCTGCCCCTCATCCGGGACGAGCGGCTGCGCGAGGACGTCATCGGGTTCATCGGGCAGGAGGCCACGCACTCGCAGGCGCACGACGAGGTGCTGCCCCACCTGGCGGAGCTGGGGCTCGACCCGACGCCGTACACCGCGCAGGTCGACTGGCTCTTCGAGAAGCTGCTGGGCGACCGGACGCTGCCCCCCGGCAGAGCGCGCCGCTGGTGGCTGCTGGAGCGCGTCGCCCTGATCGCCGCGATCGAGCACTACACCGCCTTCCTCGGCGACTGGATCCTGAACGCCGGGGAACTGGACCGGCGCGGGGCCGATCCGGTCATGCTGGACCTGATGCGCTGGCACGGCGCGGAGGAGGTCGAGCACCGCTCGGTGGCGTTCGACCTGTTCCAGCACGTCGACGGCAGCTACCGCCGGCGTGCGCGGACCTGGGCGACCGCCTTCACCGCGCTCGTCTTCCTGTGGCAGCGCGGCGCCCGGTTCTTCATGGAGAACGATCCGACGCTCGTGAACGGCAAGGCGAGCTTCAAGGACTTCTACGTCAGCGGGAAGCGGGGCGTGCTGCCGCCGACCGGGGACCTGCTGAGGTCCGTCCCCCGCTACCTCAGCCGCACCTACCACCCCTCGCAGGAGGCCTCCACCGAGCAGGCGATCGCCTATCTCGCCTCCTCCCCCGCCGCAACGGCCGCCGAGAAGAACACGGGTGCCGCGTGATGCCCAGGCTGCGGACCGTCGTCGCCGTGGCCGGTGCGGCCGTGCTCGTACGGCGGGCGATGCGCCGCCGGATCGAGGCGTCACCGCTGTGGCCGCTGCCCGCCCTGGAGGACCCCCACTCCGGCCGGCCCCGCACCCGGGCCCTGCGACTGCGGGTCGCCCGGCACGAGCGTGTCGCCGACGGTGTCGTCCTGACGCGCCTGGAGGGAGCCGGCCTGCCGCGCTGGGAGCCGGGAGCCCACCTCGACCTGGTGCTGCCCTCGGGGCTCGTCCGGCAGTACTCCCTGTGCGGGGACCCCGAGGACCGCTCCGCGTACACCGTCGCGACCCGGCTCGTCGAGGACGGGCGGGGCGGCTCGCGCGAGGTGCACGAGCACCTCGGGCAGGGCATGCGGGTCGAGGTGCGCGGACCGCGCAACCGCTTCCCGCTCGTGGCGGCACCGGCGTACGTCTTCGTCGTGGGCGGCATCGGGATCACCCCGGTGCTGCCGATGCTGCGGGCCCTCCCGGAGGGCACCGACTGGCGGTTGCTGTACGGCGGCCGGACCCGTGCCTCGATGCCGTTCCTGGAGGAGATCGAGAAGCTGGACCGCTCGAAGGTCACCGTCGTCGCCGAGGACGAGGACGGACTGCCGGACCTGGACGCGCTGTTCGCGGATCCCGTCCCGGGCACGGCGGTCTACTGCTGCGGACCCGACGGGCTCATGGCGGCGGTCGCGGCGCGGGTCCCGGACGGGGCGGCACTGCACCTGGAGCGGTTCACCGCCCGCGCGCCCGACGGGGGCGACACCGCCTTCGAGGTCGAACTGCGGCGCAGCGGACGCACGGTGACCGTGCACGCCGGCACGACGGTCCTCGCCGCGGTCCGCGCGGAGCTGCCCGGCACGCTCTACTCCTGTGAACAGGGATTCTGCGGAACCTGCCGGCAGCGCGTCCTGGAAGGGGAGATCGAGCACCGGGACGAACTGCTGACGGACGCGGAGCGTGACGACTCGATGCTCATCTGCGTCTCGCGGACACGAGGTGGGCGAATCGTGCTGGACATGTGAACATCCGCCGTCCGGACCGGCCCGATCAGGGCCGGATGCGATCGGTAAAGTGTCCGCATGACAACCGGGGTACGCCGCAGGATGGGTGTCGAGGAGCGACGGCAGCAGTTGATCGGCGTCGCCCTCGAACTGTTCAGCCGACGCTCGCCCGACGAGGTCTCCATCGACGAGATAGCCTCGGCCGCGGGCATCTCGCGGCCGCTGGTGTACCACTACTTCCCGGGCAAACTCAGCCTGTACGAAGCGGCGTTGCAGCGCGCCGCAGACGATCTCGCGGGCCGGTTCGTGGAGTCCCGCGAGGGTCCGCTGGGAACGCGGCTGCTGCGGGTGATGCGCCGCTTCTTCGACTTCGTGGACGACCACGGGCCCGGCTTCGCCGCGTTGATGCGGGGCGGCCCGGCCGTCGGCTCGTCGACCACCAACGCGCTCATCGACGCCGTACGACAGGCGGCCTACCTCCAGATCCTGTCGCATCTGGACGTCGAGGAACCGCCCGCCCGGCTGGAGCTGGTGATCCGGTCCTGGATCTCGCTCGTCGAGTCGACCGCGCTGATCTGGCTGGACGGACGGCGGATTCCGCGCGGCGAGCTGGAGGTGCAGCTCGTGCACGACTTCGCGGCCCTGGCGGCGGTCAGCGCCGCCTACGACCCGGAGGTCGCCGCGCTGCTGCGCACGGGGCTCAAGGACGAACCGGGCGACGGGCCGTTCACCGACCTCGTCGTCCGGCTGCTCGCGCTCGCCTCGCCGCCCGAGGCGTGACCCCCCGCTCCTACGCCTCGAACTTCCGGTACGACGGGTCGAGATCGCGCACCTCGACGGACACGTGCAACGACGTGACGCCGTCCGTGGGCTCGATGTGCCCCCGCAACAGCTCCAGCGTGGCCTCGGTCAGCCTCGCCTTGGTCTCGTCGCTGCGGCCGGCCAGCAGCGCGATGCCCACGTGGACGATGGCGGGACCCCCCGTGCCCGTGGCCGCCACGTCCCCCACGATCTCGTACTCGGTCCGCAGGGTGCGCAGCTTGCACGCCTCCAGCCGCGCGGCCGCGATCTCGACGATCACGGGGTGCAGCGCGAGCGCGAACGCGCTCCAGTCGACGTGGTCGAGGGCCGGGGAGGTCTCGACGGTGATCTGCGGCATGGGCGCTCCTGTTCCGTGGAAAGTCCCGGTCACCCTAGCCGCAGCACCGGCACGACGACGGGGGCGGCCCCGGACACCCGTCGTGCTCAGGGTGTCCGGGGCCGCCCCCCACCGGGTCAGGCCGGTGTCAGGGGGTCGCTGTCACGGAGTCCGGGTGAACACCGCCACCGTGCGGGCCGGGACGGTGAAGGAGCCCGTGTCCTTCGCGTAGGACGAGGACTTGACGACCGAGTCCGCGCCCTTCGCCTGCACCGGGTGCAGCGCGTACGCCGCACCGGCCAGCGAGCCGACGGTCTGCTTCTGCTTCTCCGGGGTCGCGTTGAAGACGATCACGAGGTCGCCGAGGCGCGCGGTGATCACTCCGGGGGTCTCGTCCTTGCCCGACAGCGGGAAGGAGAGCTGCGACTGCACCGCGGCGGCCGTGGAGAGCGAGAAGACCTTCTCGCCCGTACGGATCCGCTGCAGGTCCTGGAAGGCGGCCGAGGTGCCGTCGATCTGCTCGCAGCCCACCTTGACGGAGGTCAGCAGCGGCTTGGCGAACGGCCACTTCGAGGTGTTGTCCGCGGCCATCGGCAGCCCGCGCCCGAATCCGTTGCCGTCCTGGCAGTTCCAGTGGATGGCGTTGAACCAGTCGCCGCTGTCGAAGGAGTTGCGGTCCAGCGACTTGGAGCGCAGCAGGTCGGAGCCGGCCTGGGAGAGGGACGGACCCTGCGAGAGGGTGGCCGTCGCCATCGCCAGGACCTGCATCCGGGCCCGGTCGGCGGCGCTCGTCGACGCGGGGAGCTTGTACGTCAGCGCGTCGTACAGCGACTCGTTGTCGTGCGCGTCGGCGTAGGCGAGCGCGTCACCGGGCGCGGCGGCGTAGCCCGCGGGCTGGCCGTTGTAGTCGATCTCGGAGCCCTTGACCTCCTTGCCGTCGGTGTCGGTGAAGCGGTACGCCGCCAGGTTGCCGGTCAGGCCGACCTTGATGAGGTCCTGGTAGTGCAGCAGGCGGGCCTTCTGCTCGGCCTGGGTGCCGTTGGCGGTGGAGGAGTTGGGGTCGGTGTACAGGCCCGAGCCGAAGCCCTGGACCCCGGGGTCGGAGTCGAAGGGGCTGCCGCCGCGGACGGCGTCACGGGCCCGGTCGGAGAAGGTCGCGATGCCCGTCCCCGCCATGTTCTTCTGGGTGGCCTGGACGAAGCGGGCGTCGTCGGCGACCTCGCCGAAGTTCCATCCCTCGCCGTACAGGATGATCTTCTTGCCGTCGACGCCGTCCTTCGCGAGGGTCAGCCCGTCGAGGGCCTTCCTGACCGCGAGGATGTTGGCCTTGGGCTGGTGGCCCATGAGGTCGAAGCGGAAGCCGTCGACCTTGTACTCCTTGGCCCAGGTGACGATCGAGTCGACGACCAGCTTGCCCATCATGGCGTTCTCGGTCGCCGTGTTGGAGCAGCAGGTGGAGTTGGCGACGCTGCCGTCGGCGAGGAGCCGCTGGTAGTAGCCGGGGACGACCTTGTCGAGGACGCTGGTGTCGGCCTGGCCGCTCGCGGCGGTGTGGTTGTAGACCACGTCCATGACGACCCTGAGGCCGTCCTCGTTGAGCGACTTGACCATCTTGCGGAACTCGACCGTGCGGCCGGTGCCGTCGGGGTCGGTGGCGTAGGAGCCCTCGGGGACCGTGTAGTGGTACGGGTCGTAGCCCCAGTTGTAGGCGTCCTTGGCGGCGGTCTTCGCCACGCACTCCTGCTGCTTCTCGGAGTCGGCGGCGTAGGAAGCGAGATCGCAGTCGGTGCTCTGCCGGTCCGCCTTCTTCTCGGGGATGGTGGCGATGTCGAACGCGGGCAGCAGGTGCACGTACGAGGTGCCGGACCTGGCCAGCGCCTTCAGGTGCTTGGAGCCGTCGCTGTTCTTGTCGGTGAAGGCGAGGTAGGTGCCCTGGTCCTTCGCGGGGACGGTCTTGTCCGCCACCGAGAAGTCCCGGACGTGCAGTTCCTGGATCTGCGCGTCCTTCAGCGGTACGGCCTTGGGCTTCTTGAGCGAGGACCAGCCGGACGGGGCGAGGGACCTGGCGTCCAGGTCGACGACCAGGCTGCGCTCCGAGTCTGCGGTCAGGGCCACCGAGTACGGGTCGGTCACCTTGTTGGTGACGATCTTCCGGACGGTCGGCGCCCACACCTTCACGACGTAGCGGTAGGGCTTGCCCGTCCAGGACTTCTTCCCGGTGACGGACCAGACGCCGGTGGCGCCGTCGCGCTTCATGGCGACGGTGGAGCCGCCGAGGTCGAGGCTCACCGACTGGGCGGTCGGGGCCCACACCGAGAGGGTGGGGACACCCTTGTGGAAGACCGGCCCGAGGTGCGCCCTCGTCGCGGGGTACAGGTCGTCGAGGGCACCGGCGATCTGCACGCCGGTGGCCGCGAGCACGGCGCCGTTCGCGGCCCGCTGCGAGGCGACGAGCTGGCCGCCGAGCGCGGAGCGCACCCGGTCGCGGTCGCGCGGGTCGACGGACCAGGCGGTGTACGCCTTCAGGTGCGGGTACTTGGCCTTCTGGGCGTCGGTGAGAGCGGTCTTCCGTAGCCGCAGCCAGCGTTCGTCGTCGCTGGTCAGCCCGCCGTCCTTGACGGCGATCGAGCCGTCGCGGGAGGAGAGGAGCTGGGTGGACACGGCGGCGTCGGAGCCGTTCCAGGCGACCGTGTAGCGGTCGATCCAGATCGCCTTGGACGTGGTCAGGTCGAGTGCGGCCGCGCTGCCCTTGGGCTGCGGCAGCAGGTACTTCTCCTGGCCGCCGAGCAGCCACACCTCGTGGCCGTTCGCCGTCAGGTCCAGCGACTGGTCGGTGGGCAGGTCCTTGTCGTCGCCCTTGTGCAGGATGTAGCTGAGGCTGCCGGCGCCCTCGGCGAGCGGCACCTCGAAGACGGCTCCGTAGGCGTCGGTCCGCACCGGCTCCAGGGGCTTCGTCCAGTCCGTGGGCGTCGCGGCCCCGGTCCAGGTGTGCAGGCCCCAGCCGGTGTAGTCGCCGTCGGCGCGGTGGTAGTGGAGGACCGCCTTGGTCTTGTCCTGGGCGGGCAGGTCGGGCTGCTCGGTGAGGACGGTGTCCTTGCCCTGCTCGACCCAGACCTCTCCGGTCTTGGTGACGTCGATGGTGCGGTCGCTCGCGACGTCCTTGTTGCCGTCCTTGTCGATGACCAGGAAGCCCACACTGGAGGCTCCGGGCTTCAGCTTCACGTAGGCGAAGGCGCCGTAGGCGTCGCGGCCGACGAAGTCGTGTCCGGCGGGCCAGGTCGTACCCTCGCCGTCGGCGATGTCGCCCCAGGCGTACAGGCGCCAGTCGGTGTAGTCGCCGTCGGTGCGCTTGTAGTGGACGACCGCGTAGTCGCGCGAGGAGGCCGCCGGGACCTCCGCGGCGGGCACGGTGCCGGTGGTGGACTCGGCCGCCGCGCTCGCGGTGTGTCCGGCCGTGTCGACGACGACGGCCTTGTACCGCAGGGCGGTTCCGGCCGGTACGTCCTTGCCGATGGCCTGGGTGACCTTGTACGGGGCGTGGTCGGCGGAGCCGAGGGTCCGCCACGTGCCGTTGCCCACCTGGGCAGCGAAGACGACCCGGTCGAGCTGTCCGCCGGTGACGTCCGCCGACAGTTCGACGGTGCCGGTGGCGCCCGCGGCGGGGGCCTTCAGCGTCAGCGTGGGCTTGGACGCGGGGGCGGCGAGCCGGCCAGCGGCCTTGAGGACGATCGCCGAGCCGGCCGGGACGGTGACGGTGACCTTCTTGTCCCCGTCGCTCTTCGCCGAGGCCGAGGTTCCGTACACGGCGCGGAAGTCCATGTTCGCCGAGCCGGTCGCGAAGGTGGCCGACTTCGCCTCGTCCGCGTTGTTCACGGCGACCACGTACTCGGTGCCGGTCTTCGCGTCCGTGCGGGAGAAGGCGTAGACGCCGGCGCCGTCCGCGGCGTACCGCTCCGTCTGGACGCCGTCGGTGAGGGCCGGGTTGTCCTTGCGCAGCTTGGAGAGGGCGCTGATCGTCCTGTAGAGCGGCGCCTTGGTGTCGTACGCGTCGCTCGCGTGCGTGCGGCTCGTGCCGATCTCGTCGTCGTCGAGGTAGTCCGCGACCTTGGAGGCGAACATCGTCTGCCGGGCGTCCTTGTCACCGCCGGAGCCGGTGAAGCCCTGCTCGTCGCCGTAGTAGACGACCGGGTTGCCGCGGCTGAGGAACATCAGCTCGTTGGCGAGCTTGTCCTTCTTCAGCAGTTCGGCGTCGGTCGCCTTCGGGTTGTCCTGGTCCAGGAAGTACCCGATGCGGCCCATGTCGTGGTTGCCGAGGAAGGTGACCTGCTCGTACGCGTTGGCCTTGTCGGTCGTGTACTTGTAGTCGTCCGCGAACAGGGACGAGAGCTTCTGCGCGCTGCCGCCCTGCGAGGCGTAGGAGCGGGCCGCGTCCTGGAACGGGAAGTCGAGGGTGGCGTCGAGACGGCCCTGGGTCACGTACGGCGAGGTGATCGACGTGTCGGCGGAGTAGACCTCGCCGAACATGAAGAAGTTCTTGCGCCCGTGCTTGGCCGCGTACGCGTCGAGGGCGGTCGCCCACTGCGTCCAGAACTCCATGTTCACGTGCTTGACGGTGTCGATCCGGAAGCCGTCGATGCCGAAGTCCCGGACCCAGCGCTCATAGATCTTCTCCATGCCGCTGACGACCTCGGGACGCTCGGTCCACAGGTCGTCGAGGCCGGAGAAGTCGCCGTAGGTGGTGGACTCGCCGGCGTAGGTGGAGTCACCGCGGTTGGTGTACATGGTCGTGTCGTTGAGCCACGACGGGACCTTGGCGTTCTTCTTCGCGGCGGGGACCGTCGGCGTGCGGGGGAAGGAGTCGGCGTCCACCGACGGGAACCCCTTGGTGCCGTCCGCGTAGTCCGCGTCGTCGAAGGGCTTCCCGTCCTTGGTCAGGTACGGGAAGGCGCCCTTGGAGAGGTAGGTGTAGGACTGTTCCTTGTAGTCGACGACGTCGGCCGTGTGGTTGGTGATGACGTCGAAGAAGACCTTCATGCCCTTGGCGTGGGCCTTGGAGATCAGTGTCTCCAGGTCCTTGTTGGTGCCGAAGTGCGGGTCGACCTTGGTGAAGTCGGTGATCCAGTAACCGTGGTAGCCGGCCGAGGCGTCCTTGCCGGTGCCCTGGACGGGCTGGTTCTTGAAGATCGGCGCCATCCAGATGGCGGTGGTGCCGAGGTCCTTGATGTAGTCGAGCCGCTTGGTCAGACCCTTGAGGTCGCCGCCCTGGTAGAAGCCCTTGTCGGCGGGGTCGTACCCGGTCGAGAGCCTCGAACCGGTCAGTCCGCCCTTGTCGTTGGACGTGTCGCCGTTGGCGAAGCGGTCCGGCATCACGAAGTAGAACTGGTCACGGGTGGAGTCGTGCCGTGTCGGCTCGGCGGCGAGCTTCGCGTCCGACGGCGGTGCGGGCGGGGTCTGGGCCCGCGCCACAAGGGGTTGCGCAAGCGATACGGCCAGTGCGGCTGCGAGGACGGCTGCACGCAGCCTGGGGCGGCTGGTGCGGCTCGCCGGCCCTCTCGGTATCAGGTCCACAGTCGTGAACTCCTAGCGATTACGGCGTACTCGGGTCCGACCCCGCGCAGCGTTTCGGCCACGATGCCGAACGCCCGCGTGACCGTATCGCTCACGCAAGGTTTACAGCAAGAGTCTTGCAACATGCGGAAAGGCTTTTCAGCAGCTCGACTTGCCCGCATAGATCGCGAGTGCCGTGTTGGCACCCAGCGTCGCCGTGAACTGGCCCGAACTGTTCACGGTGATGCTCGTGTTGTTCTGGACGTTGCAGTACGTTCCCGCGGCCAGGGAGGTGCTGTACGTCCGGCTCAGCGAGGAGGTCTCGTGGTTGATGGCCACGAAGCCCTTGCCGCCCCGGCCGAAAGCGATCGCGTCGTTGCCGTTGTCCCACCAGTTGGAAAGCGCTTGCCCCCGGGTGGCGTTGCGGAAGGCGACCATCGACTTGATCTCCGGCCAGGCGTGCTGACACTTCCAGCCGTCCTGCCAGCAGGCGTTGACCGTGCCGCCGTTGGGCGGCCCGGCGTCCGCGTTCGACCACTCGTAGCCGGAGTTGATGTCGGGGGCGCCGTAGGGGTAGGCGAGCATGAAGACGTTGGCGAGGGTGTAGTTCGCCCCGTCCTTGTAGTTGAGCGTGGAGCCGTTGCGCTCGGTGTCGTGGTTGTCGACGAAGACGGCCGCGACCGAGCTGCTCATGTACCCCCAGCCCTCGCCGTAGTTCTTCAGGTAGGCGAGGTTCTCGTTGTTGAAGACCCGCTTGAGGTCGTAGGCGTAGCGGAACTCCTGGACGTCGCCGTTGCCGGTGTACTCGGTGGGCTGCACGGCCTCGCCTGCGCCGTAGATGGCCTCCTGCTTCCAGTAGACGGACGGGTTGCTCAGCCGGGACTTGATGTTGGCGAGGTCGGCGGCCGGCATGTGCTTGGCCGCGTCGATGCGGAAGCCGTCCACGCCGTAGCCGAGCAGGGTGTTCATGTAGCCGGCGATGGCCGACCGGACGTAGGACTCGCCGGTGTCCAGGTCGGCGAGGCCGACGAGTTCGCAGTTCTGGACGTTGGCGCGGTTGGTGTAGTCGCTGATGGTGGAGGTGCAGTCGTCCATGTCGGCGGACGAGTAGAGGCCCGGGTAGTTGTACTTCGTGTACGAAGAGCCTCCCGTGCCGGTGCCGGAACCGGCCGCCATGTGGTTGATCACCGTGTCCGCCACGACCTTCACACCGGCCGCGTGGCAGGTGGTGACCATGTTCTTGAAGGCGGTGGCGTCGCCGAGCCGGCCGGCGATCTTGTAGCTGACGGGCTGGTACGAGGTCCACCACTGCGAGCCCTGTATGTGCTCGGCGGGCGGGGACACCTGGACGTAGCCGTATCCGGCGGGGCCCAGCGTGTTGGTGCATTCCTTGGCGACCGAGTCGAACTTCCACTCGAACATGACGGCGGTGACGTCCTTGGTGCCGGGCGGCGAGGCCGCCGCCGTACCGGGGGGAACGGCCACTGTGACCGCCAGGCCCGCCACGAGGGCGAACGAGGCCGCGAGCTTCTTCCGTGCCATGTGTGTGTACTCCTGCACTACGTCGTGCGGGTGGGGGGATCGGAACGTACCGCTTGCAATCATGTTTCAGCAAGATGTCGAAAGAACTTTCAACTTCCTTATTGACGCGCTCCCTTGGGCGGTCCCACGCTCCACACGGGTCAGCTTCCGCGCCCCGCGGCCGTGCTGACCGATCCGGAGAGGAGCCGCACCCCCGATGGTTTTACGGCGAAGAAGGGTTTCCCGGCTGCTGGCGACCGTCGCGCTGGCACTCGGCGGGCTGGCCGCACTGCCCGCCCAGCGGGCAGCGGCGGCGGACACGGGTGTCCCCAACGGCGACGTGATCGCCAACCTGTGGGAGTGGAACTGGAAGTCGGTCGCGTCCGAGTGTACGAACGTGCTCGACCCGGCCGGCTACGGGGCGGTCCAAGTGGCGCCGCCCGCCGAGTCGTTGAAGCAGACCAACTACTACTGGTGGGACGTCTACCAGCCGTACTCCTACAACCTGAACAGCCGTTTCGGCACTGCGGCCGCCTTCAAGGCCATGGTCGACACGTGTCACGCGGCCGGCATCAAGGTCTACACCGACGCGGTGATCAACCACACCGCCGCCCAGACCGGCACCGGCTACAACGGCACGGTCGTCACCAACAAGTACGACACCCCGGACTACGACCCGGCCGACAGCGACGACTGCACCACCACGATCACCGACTGGACCAACCGCTACCAGGTGCAGCACTGCGAACTGCTCGGCCTGCCCGACCTGGACACCGCCGAGAGCAACGTCCGCGCGAAGATCACCGGTTTCCTCAACACGCAGATCGACCTGGGCGTCGACGGCTTCCGGGTCGACGCGGCCAAGCACATCGAGGCCGCCGACATGAACGCCATCGTCGGCGGACTGCACACCACGACCTCGGGCTCGGCGCCGTACATCACCCAGGAGGTCTATCCCGGCACCCCGCCCTCCATCGACGAGTACTACGGCAGCGGTGACGTCCTCGACTTCGCCTTCGCCTCCCAGATCAAGGCGCAGTTCCAGGGCAACATCGCCAACCTGTCCAGCTTCGGCAGCAGTTGGGGACTGGTCGCGGAGTCGAACTCCACCACCATGGTCACCAACCACGACACCGAGCGCAACGGCTACTCGCTGAGCTACAAGGACGGCGCGACCGCCGTGCTCGCCAACGTCTACCAGCTCGCCCGCGGATACGGCAGGCCCTCGGTGTACGCGGGCTGGACGTTCAGCCAGAGCGACCAGGCCCCGCCGAACTCGGGCGGCGGTTTCGTCACCGACACGGACTGCGCCTCCGGCTGGTACTGCCTCGACCGCGACACCGCGGTCTCCGGCATGATCGGCTGGCACAACGCGGCGGCCGGATACTCCGTCGCCAACTGGCAGTCCCCCGCGTCCAACGTGATCGGCTTCGGCCGGGGCGGCGCCGGTTTCGTCGCCGTCAACAACAGCTCGGGCGCCAACACCCACATCTACACGACCGGTCTCGCGGACGGCACCTACCCGAACGTCATCGACGGCGGCGCCACCTCGGTCACGGTCACCGGCGGCACGGCCTCCCTGACCGTTCCCGCCAAGGGCGCCGTCGCCTTCTACGACCCGGACTACGTCTGCACCGTGAACTGCGGGGGCGGCGGCACCGATCCGGGCAGCGGGACGGTCACGGCGACCTTCGACGAGTACGCGTCGACCACCTCCGGCACGGACGTGTACGTGGTCGGTTCGGCCGCCGCGCTCGGCGGCTGGAACACGGCAAGCGCGGTGAAGCTGTCCTCGTCCGGCTACCCGGTCTGGAAGACGGACGTCGCGGTACCGGCGAACAGCACGATCGCGTACAAGTACATCAAGAAGGAGGCCTCGGGGAACGTCACCTGGGAGTCCAACGCCAACCGGACCCTGACCTCCGGCACAGCAGCCGTGACGGCTCAGAACTCCTGGAACGTGGCCGACGCCGACGCGACGGACCTGACCTTCGGCGTGACCGCGACCACCGTCTACGGCACCAGCGTGTACGTCGTCGGCTCGGTCCCCGCGCTCGGCTCCTGGAACACGGCCGACGCGATCCCGCTGTCCTCCGCGTCGTACCCCTCCTGGGGCCGGCTCGCGATCGTGCCCAGGTCGACCTCGTTCACGTACAAGTACATCAAGAAGGACGCGTCGGGCTCGGTGACCTGGGAGTCCGGGAGCAATCGTGCCTACACCACGGGCTCGGGTGCCGGGTACTCCGTGAGTGACACCTGGAAATAGGGCCTCGGAAAAGAAAGACCCGCGCGGAAGCGGTGCCCCGGTGGTCAGGACCGGGGTACCGCTTCCGCGCGGGTCGGATCACGCGCGGGTCAGGTCACGCGTGGGTCAGACGGCCCACCAGACCGTGGTGTCGGCGGGCAGCTTCACCTGGCCGTCCTGCGACACGGTCACCTCGCCGCTGGCGACGAGCACCCGGCCGTACGCGGGGACGGTCACGGTCTTGGACCCGGTGTTCGCGGTGCACACGAAGTCACCGCGCCGGAAGGCGAGTACGCCCTCCGGGGCGGTCAGCCACGTGACGGTGTCGCCCGCGCCGAGGTCGGCGCGCTCCCGCCGCACGGCCAGCGCGTCGCGGTACAGCTCCAGGGTGGAGCCCGCGACACCGCTCTGCGCCTCGACGCTCAGCTCGGCCCACTCGGCCGGCTGCGGCAGCCAGCTTCCGCCGTCACCGAAGCCGTACGACGGGCCGGTGCGGGTCCACGGGATCGGCACCCGGCAGCCGTCGCGGAAGCCGTCCTGTCCGGCGCCCCGGAAGAAGGCCGGGTCCTGGCGCGCCTCGTCCGGCAGGTCGACGACGTCGGGCAGGCCGAGCTCCTCGCCCTGGTACACGTAGGCGGAGCCGGGCAGCGCCAGCATCAGCAGGCTCGCCGCGCGGGCCCGGCGCAGGCCGAGCTCCCGGTCGCCCGCGGTGCGGATCTGGGTGCCGAGGCCGGCCTCGTTGGCGAAGCGGGTGGCGTGCCGGGTCACGTCGTGGTTGGACAGCACCCAGGTGGAGGGCGCGCCCACCGGACGCATCGCGTCGAGCGTGCGGTCGATCACCGCGCGCAGCTCCTCGGCTTCCCAGTGGGAGCCCAGGTACTGGAAGTTGAAGGCCTGGTGCAGCTCGTCGGGGCGCACGTAGTTCGCGGTGCGCTCGACGGTGGGCGTCCACGCCTCGGCGACGAAGATGCGCTCGCCCGAGTACTCGTCGAGGATCGTGCGCCACTGGCGGTAGATGTCGTGCACGCCGTCCTGGTCGAAGAACGGCATGACATCGTTGCCCAGCAGTTTCAGCTGGTCGTGGTCGCCGAGGTCCGGGAGGCCCTCCGCCTTGACCATGCCGTGCGCGACGTCGATACGGAAGCCGTCGACGCCCATGTCCAGCCAGAACCGCAGGATCGAGCGGAACTCGTCGCCCACGGCCGGGTGTTCCCAGTTGAAGTCGGGCTGCTCGGGCGCGAAGAGGTGCAGGTACCACTCGCCGGCGGTGCCGTCGGGCTCGGTGACCCGGGTCCAGGCCGGGCCGCCGAAGATGGACTCCCAGTCGTTGGGCGGCAGTTCGCCGTTCTCGCCCTTGCCGGGGCGGAAGTGGTAGCGGTCGCGCAGCGAGGAGCCGGGGCCCTCGCGCAGCGCGCGCTTGAACCACTCGTGCTGGTCGGAGGAGTGGTTGGGCACGAGGTCGACGATGATCCGCAGCCCGAGACCGTGGGCGTCGCGGATCAGGGCGTCGGCGTCCAGCAGGTTGCCGAACATGGGGTCGACGGCCCGGTAGTCCGCCACGTCGTAGCCGGCGTCGGCCTGCGGCGAGGCGTAGAACGGGCTGAGCCACACGGCGTCCACGCCGAGGTCGCGCAGGTACGGGAGTCGGGAACGTACGCCCTCCAGGTCGCCCATGCCGTCGCCGTTGCTGTCGGCGAAGCTGCGCGGATAGACCTGGTAGATCACCGCGTCGCGCCACCAGTCGCGATGCGCGGCGACGGTGGCGAGAACGGAGTTCGGGGCCTGGTCGGCGGAGTGCTGGCTCATGGCGTCCTTGATGCGATGAGGGTCCCCGCGTCCGGGCGCTGCCGGGCGATGGGGAGGAATTCGGCTGTGGGGGCAGACCCCTGCTCACGCGAGGCCGGGAGCACGGGGCAGAAGGCGTCGGGGCGGGGGGATGAGGCGGCCGCGGTACTGGCGGGGTCGGATGGGCACCGCGGCCGCCACCCGCGCGCGATGAGCGCGCGGGAGACTGGGGCGTTCGGGGGCGTCCTCGCGGATCAGCCCTTCGTGCCGCCCGCGGTGAGTCCGGTCACCAGGTTCTTCTGCACGAGGTAGAAGAAGGCGGAGACGGGTATCGCGACCAGCACGGCGGTGGCCGCCATCAGGTTGCGCTGCGCGTCGTGCTCGCTGACGAAGCTCTGGAGGCCGACGGCGAAGGTGTACTTCGAGTCGTCCAGCATGAACGTCGAGGCGAAGGCGACCTCACCGAACGCGGTGATGAAGTTGTAGAACGCGGCCACCGCGAGACCCGGCTTGGCGAGCGGCAGGATCAGCCGGAAGAAGGTGCCGAAGGGGCTCAGTCCGTCGACCCGGCCGGCCTCGTCGATCTCGAACGGGATGGTGTCGAAGTAGCCCTTGAGCAGCCAGGCGCTGTAGGGCACCGCCGTCGAGCAGTAGACGAGGATCAGGCCGAAGTAGTTGTCGATGAGCTGCAGGTCCGAGAGGATCTGGTACATCGGCACGATCAGTACGGCGATCGGGAACATCTGGGTGACCAGCAGGACCCACATGAACTTCTTGTAGCCGGGGAAGCGCATGCGCGAGACCGCGTAGCCCGTGGTGGCCGCGACCATCACGCCGATGACCGTGGTGCCGAGCGACACGATGAGCGAACTCTTCATCCACGCGAAGAAGTTCGTGTGCTGGAGCACGAAGGAGTAGTTGCCGAACGTCATCGTGTGCCAGATGCGTCCGGGGTGCAGGTAGTCGTCCTGGTCCGGACCGAGGGACAGGAAGACCAGCCAGGCGATCGGGAACAGCGCGACCAGGCTCGCGACGGTCAGGATGCCGTGGGAGACCAGCGAGCCGAGGAGGCCGCGCCGGCCGCGCCCGCGCGCCGGGCGGGGCGACTCGGCGGACCTGGTGGCCTGGTCGGCCGGAGGCGTCTGCAGTGTGGTGGTACTCATGGAGACTCCCGCCTCAGATCGCGAGCTGCTGGTCATTGCGGTTCAGCCAGCGGCGGTAGAAGGAGGTGAAGACGATCAGGATGGCCAGCAGCAGCATGCCGTAGGCCGCCGACTGGGCGAAGTCACGCGGCTGCTGTCCGAAGCCGAGGTAGTAGGCCCAGGTGACGAGGATCTGCGCGTCCGGCGCGGTGCTGCCGAAGAGCAGGAAGATCACGGCGAACTGGTTGAAGGTCCAGATGATGCCGAGGAGCACGACGGTGGAGCTGACCGACCTGAGGCCCGGCAGGGTCACGAAGCGGAACTGCTGCCACTTGTTGGCGCCGTCCATCTCCGCGGCCTCGTAGAGCGTCCCGTCGATGGACTGCAGTCCGCCGAGCAGCGAGACCATCATGAACGGCACGCCGCACCAGGTGTTGACCATGATCGCGGCGAAGCGCTGCCAGAAGGTGTCCTCCAGCCACGCGGGCGCCGGCAGGTGCACCGCGTCGAGCATGGAGTTGATGATGCCGCCGTCGGCGAGCATGAAGCGCCAGCCGAACACGGTGACGAAGGTCGGCACGGCCCAGGGCAGCACCAGGATCAGCCGGTAGACCGTACGGCCGCGCAGCTTCTGGTTGAGCAGCAGCGCGAGGCCCAGGCCGACGCAGTAGTGCAGGGCGACGCAGATGACGGTCCAGGCGATGGTCCAGATGAAGTGCGACCAGAAGCGGTCGTACGACGTCGGACCCCACAGGATGTCCTTGTAGTTGTCCAGACCGATGAACTTGTAGGTGGCGTCGATGTGGTTGACGCCGATCGTGCGGGCCGAGTTGAGGCTGTTCGCGTCCGTCAGCGTCAGATAGAGGCCCCGTACCAGGGGATAGAGCACCAATCCGCCGAGTACGACGACGACCGGGGCGATCATCGCGTACGCGTACCAGTACTTCTGGTACGAGTGCTTGAGACGCTGCATCCGGCCGGGACGCGGTGCTCGGTCACCGCGGCGCTTGCCGGTCGCGCGGTCGATGGCGACTGTCATGGTTCGACACCTTCTGCAAGATCAGGAGTTGGGCGCACACAGCCGGTGGCCGCCGGGTCCGTTCCCCACTGTGGGGGTTCCCCCGGCCCGACGGAAGTCGGGCCGGGGAAGGATCCGGCGGCCACACGGGCTCACTTGCTGAAGTCCGGGACCAGCTTGGCGATCGCCAGTTCGGCGTTGCTCAGGCCCTTGTCCAGGGACTCCTTGCCACCCGCGATCTTCGGCAGCTCGGTGTCGAGCGGGCCCCACAGGGAGCCGTACTCGGGCAGCGCCGGGCGCGGCTGGGCGGCGGGGAGGACGCCCTGGTAGCCGGCGATGCCCGGGTCGGCCTTGACCTCGGCGGTGTAGGCGTCGTCACGCGTCGGCAGCGTGGAGTTCTTGAGCGCGATCGTCGACTGCGACTTCGCGGAGGTCATGAAGTTCACGAACTTCAGCGAGGCCTCCTGGTGGGCCTTGTCCGAACCCGCGTACACGGAGAGGTTGTGGCCGCCGGTCGGGGCGCCCGCCTTTCCGGTGGAGCCGGCCGGGACGGTGGCGATACCGAGGTTCGCCTTGTCCGCGAAGGCCGAGCCCTTGTAGAAGTTGGTGATCTCCCACGGGCCCTGGACGATCGCGGCGACCTTGCCGTTGACGAAGGCGTCCTGGATGTGGGCGTACGCGTCGGCGGTGGTGTCCGCCTTGTGCAGGCCCTTGCCCGAGAACAGACCCTGCCAGGTGCCGAAGGCCTTCTTGGCCTCGGGCGAGTTCACCGTGATCTTCTTCGCGGTGGCGTCGACGGTGTTCGTGCCCTCGCCGTAGAGGAAGGACTGCGCGTAGTAGGCCTGGGTCGAGCCCCAGTAGCCGTCGACGCCCGTCTTCTTCTTGATCGTCGCGGCGGCGGTCTTCAGGTCGCCCCAGGTCTTCGGGGCCTCCTTGATGCCGGCCTTCTCGAACAGCGCCTTGTTGTAGACGAGCGCGAGGGTGTCGGTGACGAACGGCACACCGTACGTCTTGCCGTCGTACTTCGCCTGCTCGATCAGGTTGGGCTGGAACTTCGCCTGGTCCGCGAGGGCCGCGGTGCCGTCGAGCGGCAGGAAGTAGCCCTTCTTCGCGAAGGCCGGGGTCCAGCCGACCTCGGAGCGCAGGATGTCCGGGGCGCCGGAGGCACCGGCGGCCGTGTCGAACTTGTTCTGCGCCTGGTCGAAGGGCACGTTGACGTACTTGACCTTGATGGTCGGGTTGGCCTTCTCGAACTCCTTGGCCAGGGCCTTGTACGTCGGCGCCTCATTGGTGGCGTTGGAGGTGTCCCACCAGGTGATGGTGGTGGGACCGGCAGACTTGTCGTCGCTGCTGTCACTGCCGCCGCAGGCCGTCGCCGCGAGGGCGATGGACGCCACCAGCGCGGTGGCCGCTATGCCACGCCGCATGAGATCTCCTTGAGGGTGAAAGCCCGAGTAGGTGGGTGATCGGTCCCGCCCGATCCCCTTGCCGACTTGCCGACTGCGCCGTTGCGTCCGCCGGGCGACGTGAACGTAACAGCGTTGTAAGCGGCGCGAAAGGTTTTGCAGCAAAAAAGTGCAAGAGCTGACGACAGTTATGGGCCCGTGACCTCGCGGCGGCCGTCACGCAACCCTGCTACCGGGCCGCTCAGCGGACATCCGAACCTCTGTGCAAGACTCTGCAAGCTCTTGCCATGGGGGGCGCGCACGGGGATCATCGGCCCGTCAACGCCTTGCAGGAGCCACCCCTTCCCGCGCGGCGCACGCACGGGACACCGAGCCGACCAGAACACGAGGGAGCGCGATGACGCAGCAGCCCGGAGCGGGCCGAGCAACCGCCCGCACACGGCGTCTGGTTGGTGGGCAGGGCGAGATGCGACCGGTACAGTCCAATCCTGTGACCACACGGCTTGCCGACATCGCAGCCCAGGCGGGGGTCAGTGAGGCGACTGTCAGTCGCGTCCTGAACGGAAAGCCGGGCGTCGCCGCGACCACGCGCCAGTCCGTACTGGCCGCGCTCGACGTCCTGGGCTACGAGCGCCCGGTGCGCCTGCGCCAGCGCAGCGAGGGCCTGGTGGGCCTCATAACCCCCGAGCTGGAGAACCCGATATTCCCTGCCCTCGCGCAGGTGATCGGGCAGGCCCTGACGCGTCAGGGCTACACCCCCGTGCTCGCGACCCAGACCCCGGGCGGCTCCACCGAGGACGAGCTGACCGAGATGCTGGTCGACCGCGGGGTCGCCGGCATCATCTTCGTCTCCGGACTGCACGCCGACACCTCGGCCGACATGCAGCGGTACGAACAACTGCGGGGCCGCGGTGTCCCCTTCGTCCTGGTCGACGGCTTTTCGCCCAAGGTGCAGGCGCCGTTCATCTCCCCGGACGATCGTGCCGCGATGGCCCTCGCGGTCACCCACCTCGCCTCCCTCGGGCACACCAACATCGGACTGGCCCTCGGCCCCAAGCGGTTCGTGCCGGTGCAGCGCAAGATCGAGGGCTTCGTGCGCTCGATGCAGGAGCAGTTCGACCTGAACCCCGCAGACGTCGAGGAGCGACTGGTCCAGCACTCGCTGTACACGCTGGAGGGCGGCCAGGCCGCCGCGAACGCCCTCATGGACCGCGACTGCACGGCGATCGTCTGTGCCAGCGACATGATGGCGCTCGGCGCGATACGGGCGGCACGCCAGCGCGGCCTGGAGGTCCCCACGGACATCTCGGTCGTGGGATTCGACGACTCTCCGCTGATCGCCTTCACCGACCCGCCGCTCACGACGGTCCGCAAGCCGGTGCCGGCGATGGGCCAGGCCGCGGTGCGCACGCTGCTGGAGGAGATCGGCGGGACGCCCGCGCCGCACAGCGAGTTCGTGTTCATGCCGGAACTCGTGGTGCGCGGTTCGACCGCTTCTGCCCCCGGGGACCGGAATCGTCCCTGAGCAGGACGGCACATCACCCCCGAGAAGGACGACAAAGGGGGCGAAGCACTCCCGCGGGCGTAGAAAATGCGGCCAGGACCCGACCAGAGCATCATCGGTGAGGGAAGGCTTTTCTGGCAGACTCTGTGCCTATGGGTGATTCGACCGTGACGACACTGGAAGGCCGGGATCAGGCCACTCCACAACCCGTCGCGGAGGAGAACGCGGGGAACAGACTCCTGCGCCGTATGCGGAGCCCGCGTCGCCCCCGCCTCTGGTTCGAAGTCCTGCTCATCGCCATGAGTTACTGGACGTACTCACTGATCCGCAACGCCGTGCCGGAGCAGAGACACGAAGCGCTCCGCAACGCGGACTGGATCTGGCGGATGGAGCACCACCTCGGCATCGCCGTCGAGGAATCGGTCAACCATGCCGTGAACTCGGTCGGGTGGCTGATCATCGGGATGAACTACTACTACGCGACCCTGCACTTCGTGGTGACGCTGAGTGTCCTGGTCTGGCTGTACCGCTGTCATCCCGGCCGCTATGCGGCGGCCCGTCTCGCGCTTCTCGCCACCACGGTGGTGGCTCTCGTCGGCTACTACTTCTTCCCGCTCGCGCCACCCCGTCTGATGACCGGCAGTACCTTCGTCGACACGGTCATGGTCCACCAGACCTGGGGCTCGATGGCCTCCGGCGACCTGAAACACATGTCCAACCAGTACGCCGCGATGCCGTCCATGCACATCGGCTGGGCCCTGTGGTGCGGGCTGACCGTCTTCGCGCTGGCCAAGGCCCCCTGGGCACGCATCCTCGGCGTCCTCTACCCGGCGGCCACCCTCGTGGTCATCGTCGCCACCGCCAACCACTTCTGGCTGGACGCGGTGGGCGGCCTGCTCTGCCTCGCCTTCGGCTTCCTGGTGACCCGCCTGTGGCACGGCGCGCTGCCGTACGCGCTGCCGCAGTGGGTACCGGGCACACGCGGGGCACCGGTCCTGCGGACGACGGAGTGATCACCGCCCGCCCTGGCGACGGGCGACCACCCGGGCGGTGACGTTCAGTGACCGCCGGGTGCCGACCCGTAGAACAGTTCGTCCACCACGGCCCGGGCCCGCCGGGTGGTGCGCCGGTAGTCGTCGAGCATGTCTCCGACGTGCCCCGGGTCGTATCCGAGATAGCGGCCCACGGCGGCCAGCTCCCGCCCGTCCGAGGGGAAGGTGTCGCCGGCCCTGCCCCGGACGAGCATGACGGCGTTGCGCACCCGGGTGGCCAGCACCCAGGCCTCGTCCAGCGTCGCCGCGTCCTCCGTCGACAGCAGGTCCGCCGCGCTCGCCGCGGCCAGCGCCTGGCGGGTCCGGGTCGTCCTGAGGCCCGGCTCGGCCCAGCCGTGCCGGAGCTGGATGAGCTGGACCGTCCACTCCACGTCGGAGAGACCGCCGCGCCCCAGCTTGGTGTGCAGGGTGGGGTCGGCGCCGCGCGGCATCCGCTCCGACTCCATCCGGGCCTTCAGCCGCCGGATCTCCCGTACGGCCTCCTCGCCCAGGCCCTCCGCCGGATACCTGAGCGGGGCGACGAGCTCGATGAACCGGCTCCCCAGGTCCGCGTCCCCGGCCACGACCTCCGCCCGCAGCAGCGCCTGCGACTCCCACACCAGCGACCAGCGCCGGTAGTACGCCTCGTACGACTTCAGGGTCCGTACCAGCGGCCCGGACTTTCCCTCGGGCCGCAGATCCGCGTCGATCAGCAGCGGCGGATCCGCGCTGGGGAGCTGGAGCAGCCGCCGCATCTCGGACACCACGGCGTTCGCGGCCCGCGCCGCCTCCTGCTCGTCCACGCCCTCGCGGGGCTCGTGCACGAAGAGCACGTCCGCGTCGGAACCGTAGCCGAGCTCGTGGCCGCCGAAGCGGCCCATCCCGATCACCGCGAACCGGGTGGGCAGCGTGTCGCCCCAGCCGTCCCGCACCACGGCCCGCAGGGTGCCCGCGAGCGTCGCCGCCGTCAGGTCCGAGACCGCACCGCCGACGAGGTCGACCAGCGCCCCCTGATCGGCGACGGCAGGCGTCTCCTCCGTCCCGTACGAGGCGACGATGTCCGTCGCGGCGATACGGAACAGCTCCCGGCGCCTGACACCGCGCACGACGGTCACGGCCTGCTCGCCGCCGTCCGCCCGGCGCACCGCGGCGAGGATCTCCTGCTCGAGCTGGGCCCGGCCGCGCGGCTCCAGGCCGCCGCTGTCCCCGTCGCCCAGCAGGGCCACCGCCTCCGGCGCGCGCATCAGCAGGTCGGGGGCGAGCCGGCCCGCCGACAGCACCCGCGCGAGGTTCTCCGCGGCGGCTCCCTCGTCCCTCAACAGCCGCAGATACCAGGGGGTCTTGCCCAGCGCGTCCGACACCTTGCGGAAGTTCAGCAGACCGGCGTCGGGGTCCGCGGAGTCCGCGAACCAGCCCAGCAGCACCGGGAGCAGGGTCCGTTGGATGGCGGCCTTGCGGCTGACCCCGGAGGCCAGCGCCTCCAGGTGGCGCATGGCGGACGCCGGATCGGCGTACCCGAGGGCGACGAGCCGCTCCCTGGCCGCGTCCGGGCTCAGCCTGCTCTCGCCCGGCGCCAGTTGGGCGACCGCGTCGAGCAAAGGCCGGTAGAACAGCTTCTCGTGCAGCCGCCGGACCATGGCCGCGTGCCGCTTCCACTCCCGGTTCAGTTCTCTGACCGGGTCGACGCGCAGGCCCATCGACCGTCCGATCCTGCGCAGATCGGCCTCGTCCGTCGGCACCAGATGGGTGCGCCGCAGCCGGAAGAGCTGGATGCGGTGCTCCATCGACCGCAGGAAGCGGTACGCGTCGTCGAGCTGTACGGCGTCGGCGCGCCCCACGTATCCGCCCGCGGCGAGTGCTTTCAGGGCGTCCAGGGTGGTGCCGCTGCGCACGCTCGTGTCGGCCCGGCCGTGCACCAACTGCAGGAGCTGTACGGCGAATTCGACGTCTCTCAGTCCGCCGGGGCCGAGCTTCAGCTCCCGTTCGATCTGGGCGGCCGGGATGTTCTCCACGACCCGGCGCCGCATCTTCTGCACATCGGCGACGAAGTTCTCCCGCTCGGCGGCGTGCCACACGAGCGGGGCCAGCGTGGCGACGTACTCCTCGCCCAGCTCCAGGTCCCCGGCCACCGGGCGGGCCTTGAGCAGCGCCTGGAACTCCCAGGTCTTGGCCCACCGCTGGTAGTAGGCGAGATGGCTGCTGAGCGTGCGCACCAGGGGGCCGTTGCGTCCCTCGGGGCGCAGATTGGCGTCCACCGGCCAGATGCTGCCCTCGACGGTCGTCTCCGAGCAGATCCGCATCATGTGCGAGGCGAGGCGGGTGGCCGCCTGCACGGCCTTCCCCTCGTCGGCCCCCTCGGTGCCCTCCCCGACGAAGATCACGTCGACGTCGGAGACGTAGTTCAGCTCGTGTCCCCCGCACTTGCCCATCGCGATGACGGCGAGCCGGCACAGCGCGGCGTCGTCGGGCGCGGCGGCACCGGCGATGGCGAGCGCGGCGCGCAGGGTCGCGATGGCGAGGTCGGCGAGCTCGGCGGCGGTCTGGGCGAGGTCGGTGGTGCCGCACACGTCGCGCGCGGCGATGGAGAGCAGGCAACGGCGGTAGGCGACGCGCAGCGAGACGGGGTCCGCGGCGTCCGCGAGTCCCCGCTCGAACTCCCGGACCCCGGGATGCAGGTCCCGCGCCTCGTAGGTGACGAGGGCCTGCCAGTCCTGCGGGTGCCGGGCGAGATGGTCGCCGAGCGCGGCGGAGGCTCCGAGCACCCCGAGCAGCCGGTCCCGCAGCGGTTTGGCCGCGATCAGCGTGTCGAGGAGTTCCCGCTGGGCCGGCGGGCCGTCCTGGGCCTCGACGAGCCGGACGAGTCCGAGCAGGGCGAGGTCGGGGTCGGCGGTGGCGCCCAGCGCGTCCAGGAGCACCGGGTCGGTCCGCACGGGTGCCAGTTCGGGCCCCTCCAGGAGCCGCTCGGCCGCCGACGGATCGGTGAAGCCGTGCCGCAGCAGCCGTGTGAAGGTACTGCTCCTGCGCCCCGGCGCCGTCATCCCGGCCTCCTGTCGGATCGGACTCCACGGATCATCGGATCAAGGTCGTGCGAAGCGAGCCTAACCCCGGTCTCCAGGGTGGCGCCCCGCACCGGTCTGGGCTTCTGTGGACAGAGCCATGAGCCGTACGACAAGGGAGTCAAGCCATGGACATGACCCTCGAAGTGATCCTGCTGCCGGTCTCCGACGTGGACCGGGCCAAGGAGTTCTACCGGGACAAGGTCGGCTTCCATGTCGACCTGGACGGGGAGGTGATGGAGGGGGTGCGGATCGTCCAGCTCACGCCGCCCGGCTCCGGGTGTTCGATCGCGCTCGTCGACGGGCTCGAGATCCCGACGGGCACGCCGCGGCCGGGGACGTACCACGGGATGCAGCTCTGCGTGCAGGACGCCGCGGCGGCGTACGAGGAGCTGACCGCCCGCGGTCTCGACGTCAGCGAGCCGGTCGCCTTCGCCCCGCAGGACGGGGCCACCTTCATGTACTTCAAGGACCCGGACGGGAACGGCTGGGCGATCCAGGAGTACCGCCGGCGGGCGAAGGAGCCATTGCACCAGGTGCTGGGCCAACTGGCCCGCGGTCGCTGACGAGAGCAGTTCATCCGATCTTCATCCCTCGGGTTGAGGGGCGTGGGTCGCGGGAATGTTGGCGTGCGCATGCTCTGTCCGCACCGCCACCGTCGTATCTCCCCCCCACCGGAGGTCTGAAGTGTCCGGCAGAAACGTGTACACCCGCAGCCGTGCCGTCGTGGCATCCGCCCTCGCCTTCACCGCCGCCGCGGTGGGGCTGTGGACGGGCTTCGCCGGCTCGGCTCCCGCGCACGCCGCGGCCGCGGTCCCGACCCCGGACCACGTCGTCGTCGTGGTCTTCGAGAACCACGCGTACAGCCAGGTGATCGGCTCCTCCAGCGCCCCGTACATCAACTCGCTCAAGACCGGCGGGGCCAACCTCTCCCAGTCGTACGCCGAGACGCACCCGAGCCAGCCCAACTACTTCGCCCTGTTCTCCGGCTCCACCCAGGGCATCACGGACGACAGCTGCTACACGCCCGGCTTCTCCTCCGCCCCGAACCTCGCCTCCGAGCTGATCGCCGCGGGCAAGACCTGGGGCAGCTACAACGAGACGCTGCCCAGCCAGGGTTCGACCACGTGCAGCAGCGGGAACTACGCCCGCAAGCACAACCCCTGGTTCGGCTTCAGCAACGTCCCGACGTCCAGCGCCAAGACCTTCACCCAGTTCCCGACGGACTACACGACGCTTCCGCAGGTCTCCTTCGTGGTCCCGAACCTGTGCAGCGACATGCACGACTGCTCGGTGTCCACCGGTGACACCTGGCTGAAGAACAACCTGAGTGCGTACGCCACCTGGGCCAAGACCCACAACAGCCTGCTCGTCGTCACCTTCGACGAGGACAACCGGCTCGCCGGCAACAAGATCCCGACGGTGCTGTACGGCCAGCAGGTGACCGCCGGATCCTCGTCCTCCACCACGTACAACCACTACGACCTGCTGCGCACGCTGGAGGACATGCACGGCCTCTCGCACGCCGGCAACGCGGCCTCCGCCAAGGACATCACGGGCATCTGGACGTCCTGACATGTACCTTGCGGACAGCCGCGCCGGTACACCGGAGACAGCGGCGGCATCCGCGGAGAGCGCCGCCCGGCCCCGCGCCGGGCGGCGCCTCACCGCGGTCGGGCCCACGGTGCTGGCACTCGGCACGGTCAGCCTGATCACCGACGTCTCCTCGGAGATGGTGACGGCCGTCCTGCCCCTGTACCTGGTGGCGGGCCTCGGCCTGTCCCCTCTCGGCTTCGGGCTCCTCGACGGGATCTACAACGGCTTCTCCGCCCTGGTCCGCCTGGCCGGGGGCCATCTCGCCGACCGGGGCGGCGGCCGCCACAAGTGGGTGGCGGGCGCCGGATACGCCCTGTCGGCCGCCTGCAAACCGCTGCTCCTGGTGGCCCAGACCCTGACCCCCATCGGCCTGGTCCTCGCCGCCGACCGCACCGGCAAGGGCCTGCGCACCGCGCCGCGCGACGCCCTGATCTCCCTGTCGAGCAGCCCCGGGACCCGCGGCCGCGCCTTCGGCGTCCATCGCGCGATGGACACGGCGGGCGCCCTGCTCGGCCCGCTCGTGGCCTTCCTGATCCTCCGGGCGACCGTCGACGGCTACGACGCGGTGTTCACGGTGAGCTTCTGTGTGGCCGTGGTGGGCGTCCTGGTCCTGGTGCTGTTCGTACCGGGCGGCCCGGCCGCGGGGGCCGGGTCCGTGGCGGAGACACCGGCAGCGCGGACCGCGTCGGTGGCGGAAGGACCGGCGACGCGGGCCGTGCCCACGGCGCGAACACCCGCGGCGCGGGCCGTGCCCGTCTCGGAAACCCCGGCCGCGCGGACCGCGTCCGCGGCGGAACCACCGGCCGAGCCCACCGCCGCCCCGGCCTCCGCCTCCGCTTCCGCCTCCGCCTCCGCCTCCGCCGAACGTGCCGCGCCCCCCGCGCCCCGCCCCACCCTGCGCGCCGCCCTCGCGCTCCTGCGCCGCCCGGAGCTGCGGGGCATCGCGCTGTGCGCGCTCCTGCTCGGGCTCGCCACGGTCAGCGACTCGTTCATGTTCCTGCTGCTCCAGCGCAGGCTCGGGGTGCCGGACCGCTGGTTCGCGCTGCTGCCCGTCGGCACCGCCGCCGCGTTCCTGCTGCTGGCCGTCCCGCTGGGCCGGCTCGCGGACCGGGCCGGCCGGTGGCGGGTGTTCCTGGCCGGCCACGGCGCCCTGCTCCTCGCCTACGGCCTGCTGCTGACGTCCTGGCACGGTACGGCGCTGCCGTTCGCCGTCCTGTTCCTGCACGGCGGCTTCTACGCGGCGACGGACGGCGTGCTCATGGCCGCGGCCTCGGACAGCGTGCCCGAGGAACTGCGGTCGTCCGGGCTCGCGCTGGTCCAGACGGGTCAGGCACTGGCGCGCTTCGTCTGCTCGCTCGCCTTCGGCGCGGCCTGGACGGCGTGGGGCGACCGTACGGCACTCATGGCGTCCGCCGTGGCGCTGGCCCTGTGCGCGCTGTTCTCCCTGAGCCTGCGCCCTGTCCGCCGCACCTCTTCGGAAGGCCGCCTCGTATGACGCCGCGCAACCGCATCCTGGTCCTGGTCTCGGCCCTGCTCGTCCTCGCGGGCGTCGCGACGGCCTCCGTGCTGCACGCCTCGGCCCGTGCGGAGCGCCGGAACCAGGCGCAGCCGGGCGGTCCCCGGATCACCGCGGGGCCGGTCTCCCTGACCGACTCCCGGCTGCTGGTGTTCCGGAACATGGCGTGGGGCCCGCACCGCGACGAGCTGACGTCCGTCCCGGCGTCCGACCCGTCGGCTCCGCGCATCGCGTCCAAGGTCAAGTGCCTGCGCTTCCACGCCGCTTCGGGCACCGGGGTGTGCCTCCAGGCGGTGCACGGCGCGGTCCAGGACACCTACCGGGCGGTGATCCTCGACGCCTCGCTGCGCGAGAAGGCCCGCTACGACGTGCCCGGCATCCCGTCCCGGGCCCGGGTCTCGCCCAGCGGCCGGTACGCCGCCTGGACGGCGTTCGTGGGCGGCGACTCGTACGCGGGCACGAACTTCTCCACCCGGGCGGCGATCGTCGACACCCGTACGGGGAAGCTGACGCCGACGCTGGAGGCGTACCGGGTGGTGAAGGACGGCAGGACCTACCGGTCGGCCGACGTCAACTTCTGGGGTGTGACGTTCGCGGACGACGACCGCGGGTTCTACGCCACCATGGCCACGCACGGCACGACCTACCTCGTCCGCGGCGACCTGACCGCCCGCACCGTCACCACCGTGCACACCAACGTCGAGTGCCCGTCCCTCTCCCCCGACGGCATCCGGGTCGCCTACAAGAAGCGCGTCAAGGGCCTTCCCAAGGACGCCCCTTGGCATCTGTACGTCCTCGATCTGCGCACCGGGCACGAGACGGCGCTCGCCGAGCCCCGCAGCGTCGACGACCAGGTGGTCTGGCACGACGACCACACCCTCGTCTACGCCCTCCCCGGCGACTACGGCGCCGACCTGTGGACGCTGCCGTCCGACGGCACGGGAAAGCCGCGGCGCGTCAGCACCGCGGCCGTGTCACCCGCGTACGTGGGCTAGGAGTTCCACCGGGCCGGACAGGGGGCCGTCAGGACCCGGCGCCGGTGCGGCGGCGGACGGCCAGGACCAGGCCGCCGCCGAGGACGGCCGCGGCGGCCGCGGCGGCCGCGAGGACCGGGGTGCCGTCGGAGCCGGTGCTCGCCAGGCTGCCGCCGACGTCACCGGTGGTGGAGCCGCCGGCCGTGGAGCCGGCCGACGTGGAGCCCGTACCGCCCGTGCCGCCGGAGCCGCCGGTGGACTGGCCCTCGGGGTCGTTGCCGCCGGTGGAGGTTCCCGGGGCGGTGGCGGAGGGCGACGGGGAGGGGTCCTCCTCGTTGTCGGTGGGGATGGCTACGTGGATCTTGGCCGTGTCGTTGGCGGGGTTCTTGTCGAAGTCCGGGTGGATGTCGTAGACGGAGGTCGCCTTCACCTCGCCGTCGGTGGTCTTCGTCCCCTTCGCGACGTCCAGCATGAAGGTGTACGTGAGGGTCTGGCCGACTTCGACGGTGTGGTCGTCGGGCGTGCAGACGTAGACGGCCCGGCCCGGGGTCCCCCCGGGCGCGTCCGGCCCGTCGATCCCGAACGGCTGGCAGTCGTGGGGGACCTGACTGGCGGTCGTGCCCTTCGGTATCCGCACCATGAGCGCCGGCTGGTCGTCGCTCGTCTGGACCTTGATCCAGCCGGGGCCGTCGTTGCGGAGTCCCACGTTGATGGACTGCCGGCCGCCCGCCAGCGCCTCGGTGTCCTCGCCGAGGGCGACGAGGTCGGCCGAGCTGTCGGCGGTCAGGTCGAGGCGCCGGTAGCTCTCGCTGAATCCCTCGCCCGGAAGCGCGCCCGTGGCCGAGGTGCCGTACTCGACCGCCTCCATCAGCGCCTTGGGCAGCGCCTTGAACCGTACGGGCGTCTCGACCGAGGCGCCGGGCTCGATGACCGTGTCGAGCTCACAGACGGCCTGCCTGACCTGGTCGGCGATGGTCGAGTACGTGCACCCCTGAACGGCCTCGGGGAAGTCGAGCCCACGGGTCAGCCGGACCCGGAAGGTGAAACCGTCCGCCGCCGCGGTGCCCTTGTTGGTGACGACGACGTTCTTGTCGTACACCCCGCCCGGCTTGGGCGACGCGCTCGCCAGGGTCGATATCTCCAGGGAGACCTCGCCCGGATCGGCGTACGCCGGAGCTGCGACGACCGCGGGAACAGCCGCGACGAACGCGGCGGCGGCCACGAAGGCCGCCGGCTTGCGAAGGTGCGAGGGGCGGATGCGCTGGCGCACGGTTGGATCTCCTCGTGGGACCGGACGGACGGCGACCGGAGCTTCTCCGTCCGGCCACGTCCTGGACACCTGGAGGGCGCCGAGGGTTGTACGGCCGTCCAAGGAGAGCGAGAGGAAGGGCGTGAGAGAGAGGGAGAGAAATGCGGCGGGAGCGTGGGAGAAGTGCGGGAGCCCGGCACGACATCGCCCGCAATTCGGACGTCGTGACAGCCCGGTGCCGCACCCTTTCACCGAAAAGACGGATGCCCTCACCACCCATCCGCAGATCATGCTCCTGACCTCGACATATCCAGGTGACGATCAAGCCGACTTGCCCTATGCTGCGGCTTGCGCATCCGGGGGGCGGCTGGCCGACAGAACGACCAGCACCGTGTACCTGCGCATCACCCACGCCATCTCGACTCGAGCTTCAGCGTGCCTCAAGGCGTCCATGCCTGCGCACGACTGCCGCCCGAGGCTGCCCGCAAGGGACCGGATCGGCGCGTTCCCCGGACCCCACGGTCATCGGAAGGCAGAGAGCGTCATGGCAGAACGGCAGTACCTCGGTCAGGGCACCAACACGTCGGCGGAGAAGTTCTGGTACGTCCTGGGTTGCATCTACTTCGGTGCCGCCTACATGCAGAAGGTCCCCGTCAAGAAGGCGCTGAGCGAGTACGGACTGGTCGAGATGACCGGCGCCGAGAAGTTCTGGTACGTCGTCCAGTGCATATTCTTCGGCGCCGGCTACTTCGCGAAGGTCACCATCAAGCGGGCGCTGTCCGAGGTGCGCAACGCGGGCGGATTCCCCACCGCCTGACGCCACCTGGCCGCCACACACGACGGGCCCGGACCGCTGCGAAGCGATCCGGGCCCGTCGTCCGTTCCCAGCCGTGGCCTACAGCACCGGCAGATTCTTCCGCAGCTCGAACGCGGTGACCTCGCTGCGGTACTCCTCCCACTCCGCCTTCTTGTTGCGGAGGAAGAAGTCGAAGACGTGCTCGCCGAGGGTTTCGGCGACGAGTTCGCTGCGTTGCATCAGGGCCAGGGCCTCGCCGAGGTTCTGCGGGAGGGGCTCGATGCCCATGGCGCGGCGCTCGCCGTCGGAGAGGGCCCAGACGTCGTCGTCGGCGCCAGGAGGAAGCTCGTAGCCCTCCTCGATGCCCTTCAGGCCCGCGGCCAGGAGCAGCGCGTAGGCGAGGTACGGGTTCGCGCCCGAGTCGATCGAGCGGACCTCGACCCGCGCCGAGCCGGTCTTGCCGGGCTTGTACATCGGCACGCGGACGAGGGCGGAGCGGTTGTTGTGGCCCCAGCAGATGTAAGAGGGGGCCTCGCCGCCGGCTCCCGCGGTGCGCTCCGAGCCGCCCCAGATGCGCTTGTAGGAGTTGACCCACTGGTTGGTGACGGCGGCGATCTCCGCGGAGTGCCTGAGCAGGCCCGCGATGAAGGAGCGGCCGACCTTGGAGAGCTGGTACTCGGCGCCGGACTCGTAGAACGCGTTGCGGTCGCCCTCGAAGAGGGAGAGGTGGGTGTGCATACCGCTGCCCGGGTACTCCGAGAACGGCTTCGGCATGAAGGTGGCCTGGACACCCTGCTCCAGCGCGACCTGCTTCATGATCAGCCGGAAGGTCATGATGTTGTCGGCCGTGGAGAGCGCGTCGGCGTAGCGCAGGTCGATCTCCTGCTGGCCGGGGGCGCCCTCGTGGTGGCTGAACTCGACCGAGATGCCCATCGACTCCAGCATCGTGATGGCCTGGCGCCGGAAGTCCTGGCCGACGTTCTGCGGGGTGTGGTCGAAGTAGCCGGAGTTGTCGGCCGGGGTGGGCCGCGAGCCGTCCAGCGGGCGGTCCTTCAGCAGGAAGAACTCGATCTCGGGGTGGGTGTAGAAGGTGAAACCCAGGTCCGAGGTCTTGGCGAGGGCGCGCTTGAGGACGTAGCGCGGGTCCGCGAAGGACGGGGAGCCGTCCGGCATGAGGATGTCGCAGAACATACGGGCGGTGCCGGGGGCCTCGGCGCGCCAGGGCAGCACCTGGAAGGTGGACGGGTCGGGCTTGGCGATCATGTCCGACTCGTACACGCGGGCGAAGCCCTCGATGGCCGAACCGTCGAAGCCGATGCCCTCGTCGAAGGCCTGTTCCAGTTCGGCCGGGGCCACGGCCACCGACTTCAGGAAGCCGAGTACGTCCGTGAACCACAGACGTACGAACCGGATGTCACGCTCCTCCAGCGTCCGGAGCACGAACTCCTGCTGCTTGTCCATCTTCCGCTTCCCCATCCTTGCTGGTCAGGCTGCCTGCTCCCACGCCTCGAAGACGATCGGCGCACCTGAGCATCCCACCACAACAGCATTTCATGCGCGTTGCGGACCATGATCGGCCGGGCGACCTCGGCCTGAACGCCTCGCGTACGGCAGGTGTCCTGCTCTGCCGCACATACTGCCTGCTCACACCCCCACCCGTAAGGCCCGGCCGGTACTCACCCGTCACCCGAGCCTTAATTTGCATCTCAGATGCAAGTTTTATTAGTGTGCGATCCATGCGGAGCGGCGCAACCCACCGCTCCCGCCCCGGCTTTGAGGAGTCCTGATGCTGTCCGAACAATCCGCCGTCACCGTGCGCGCGACCCTCCCCGTCGTCGGCGCCGCCATCGGCGAGATCACCGAGCGCTTCTACTCCGGGCTGTTCAGCGCCCACCCCGAGCTGCTCCGCGACCTGTTCAACCGCGGCAACCAGGCCGCGGGCACCCAGCGTCAGGCCCTGGCCGGATCCATCGCCGCCTTCGCCACCTATCTGGTCGAGCACCCCGACGAGCGGCCCGACGCGATGCTGAGCCGCATCGCCCACAAGCACGCCTCCCTGGGTGTCGCGCCCGAGCAGTACAAGGTCGTGCACGAGCACCTCTTCGCGGCCATCGTCGAGGTTCTCGGCGACGCGGTCACCGCCGAGGTCGCCGCCGCCTGGGACGAGGTCTACTGGCTCATGGCGAACGCCCTCATCGCCATCGAGAAGCGCCTGTACGACGAGAACGCGGACGACGGCTCCCCGCGCCCCTGGGTGGTCACCGAGCGCGTCGAGGAGACCGCCGACGTCGCCACCTTCCGGATCCGCCCGGCCGACGGCGCGCCCCTGCCGGACTTCCGCGCGGGCCAGTACGTCTCCGTCGGCGTCGAACTCCCGGACGGCGCCCGCCAGATCCGCCAGTACAGCCTCTCCGGCGCGCCCGGCTCGCCGGTGCGTCAGATCAGCGTCAAGCGGGTACGCGCCGACGAGAACGGCGCGCCGAGCCCCGAGGGCGAGGTCTCCAGCCATCTGCACGCCGAGGTCCGCGAGGGCAGCGTCCTGCAGGTCTCCGCGCCGTACGGCGACCTGGTCCTCGACGACACGGACGCGCCCCTGCTCCTCGCCTCGGCGGGCATCGGCGTCACCCCGGTGATCGCCATGCTGGAGCAGCTCGCGATCTCCGGCCACAAGGCCCCCGTCACCGTCGTGCACGCCGACCGCTCCCCCGCCGAGCACGCGCTGCGCGCCGACCACGAGGCGTTCGCGGGCAAGCTCGCCGACGCGGAGACGCACTTCTGGTACGAGCGGCCCGAGCCGGGCCACCCCGCCGAGCGGACCGGTCTGGCCGACCTCTCCGGAGTGACCGTGCGGCCGGGCACGCACGCCTACCTGTGCGGCCCGCTGCCCTTCATGCGGGCGGTACGGACCCAGCTCCTCGGCAAGGGCGTGCCCGCGTCCGACATCCACTACGAAGTGTTCGGCCCGGACCTCTGGCTGGCCCAGGGCTAGGCCGTGTCCGCGACCTAGCAGGACCCGGGCGGCGGGGACCCGGCCGGTCCGCTACGGCCTTCGGGTGATGCCCAGCAGCACCGGCCCCGTCGGCTCGGCGACGACGTCGGCGATCGTGAGCGGGTCCAGCGAGGCGAAGAAGGCCTCCTGGGCCCGCCGCAGGGCGCCCCGCAGCCGGCACGCCGAGACGAGCGGGCAGGGCGTGTCGCCCTCGCACTCGACGACGTCACCCTCCCCCTCGAAGGTGCGCACGATCGCGCCGACGGACTCCCCGCGCCCCTTCTCCGTGAGCGTGAGACCGCCTCCCCTGCCGCGCCGGGCGTCGAGCAGTCCGAGGTGCTGGAGTTCGGCGACCACCTTGGCGGCGTGCGTGTAGGGGACCAGCATGTCCTCCGCGACCTCGCGCGTGGTGGGCGTCGAGCCGTCGGCGACGGCCAGTCGCATCAGGACGCGAAGGGCCAGGTCGGTGGAGCGCAGCAACCGCATACCCGCCAGAGTAGGTAATGCGCATCTCCGGTTCAAATTTTCTTCCGGGCGCATCCGGCACGGCTTCCCCGTCGACCGACCCACCCCGGCACGGCTTCCCACCAGCCGGCCCCGCCCGGCCGCGCTTCCCCGTCGGCCGACCCGGCCCGCGCCCGGCCCGCGCCCAGCCCCGCTTCCCCACCGGCGGAGCCAGCCCGCGCCCCACCCGGTCCCACCTGCCGTGCACATCCTCCCCGCCCGCGTCCACCCCTTTCTTCGGCCAATCCCGTGCACTCCCTGGGCCAATCCCGCGCCCTCCTTGCCGGTGCCCCTCGGTGCCCCATTACGATCGGCGCACTCGACCGTCCCATCCTCATAAGGACTCACCATGGGTTCCGCCAAGAACACCAGCACCGGATCGCGCCAGGCCCGCATCGAGGAGCTGCGCCGCGCCGAGCGCGCCCGCGAGCGGCGCAACCGGTTCCTCGTGATCGCGGCCAGTACGGTCGTCGTCGCCGGTCTCGTCGCCGGTGCTGTCGTGCTCGTCCGGTCGCAGTCGGACGACGGCAAGAAGGACACCGCGAGCGACGCGAAGCAGGCGTCGGGGCACTTCGTCACGGGCGCGGACGGGGTGAAGACCTGGAAGGGCACCCTGTCGCGCAACCACGTCACCAAGACCGTGTCGTACCCGATGGAGCCGCCGGTCGGCGGTGACCACAACCAGGTCTGGATGAACTGCAACGGCGACGTCTACACCAAGGCCGTGAACCCCATGAACGCGGTGCACTCCCTGGAGCACGGTGCGGTGTGGGTGACCTACAACAGCAAGGCGTCCGAGGCCGATGTGAAGGCGCTCGCGGCCAAGGTCAAGAAGACCCCGTACACGCTGATGAGCCCGGTCGACGACCAGAAGGACCCGATCATGCTGAGCGCCTGGGGCAAGCAGCGCTCGGTGACCGGCGCGAGCGACAAGAACGTCGACGCGTTCTTCTCCGATTTCGTGCAGGGCAAGCAGACGCCCGAGCCGGGCGCGGCCTGCACCAACGGCCTGTCCCAGTGAGGCACATCGGGTGGATCGCGGGGGCCGCGGCGACGGTTCTCGTCGCGGCCGGGGCGATCACGTACGCGGTCGCCGACGGCGGCGACGGCGCCAGCGGCGACGGCTCCGGGACGCGCGTGCCCACCGCGAACTCCGCGGACGCCGGCTTCGCCCGGGACATGGCGGTCCACCATCAGCAGGCCGTCGAGATGTCCTACATCGTGCGGGACCGCACCAAGGACACGGAGGTACGGCGTCTCGCGTACGACATCGCGCAGACGCAGGCCAACCAGCGGGGCATGCTGCTCGGCTGGCTCGACCTGTGGGAGCTGCCGAAGGTGTCCTCGGACGCGCCGATGACCTGGATGGGCATGGGTGACATGGCGTCCGGCAAGGACGGCTCGCTGATGCCGGGCATGGCCACGAACACCGAGATGAAGCGGCTCGGCACGCTCGACGGGAAGCAGGCCGAGGTCTTCTACCTCCAGCTCATGACCGACCACCACAAGGGCGGTATCCACATGGCCGAGGGCTGTGTCGCCAAGTGCACGGTCGGCGTGGAGAAGCGGCTCGCGCAGGGCATGGTCGACGCCCAGCAGTCGGAGATCAAGCTGATGGCCGACATGCTGAAGGCCCGGGACGCGAAGGCCCGCGACTAGGGCCTGCCGGGCAAGGACGGGCGGGACGGGACAGAAGCGGAACGGGTCCGGGGCGGTGCCCCGGACC